>DAOVNB010000020.1 GCA_030630425.1 archaeon
AGACTCGCCGATTATAAGGCCCACAACAAAAAGCCCTGCTGCAATGAGTATCTTTGAAAGATACATAAGCGCGTACTTAATCAATACCATCATATCAAAAAAGCCAAGAGCATATGCTGCAGAAAAAGCAACAATGGCGTATAATAGCCACATTACAATAAATGCAACAAGATCTGAAAAACCTCCACCATATCCTATTGCCTGAAAAAAGCGCCGCGCATCTAGTTTTGCAAGATAAGTATCTGTATTTGCAATCACTAAAAGCCTGCGCACAATATCAGAAAATATTCTTGAAACTATGATTCCCACAATCAATATAACCACTGCAGTTGCAACATTGCTGTTTACAACAGCATCAAAAATATTTTTTGTGTTTATTTCCGCCCACAAACTGTCTAATGTTTCTCCAAGAACTGCCAAAAAATCACCATTTGCTTTAAAATATGTTCTTTGCGGTTTATATGTATTTTGTATTAGCCATATTATTCTATGGATTTCGAGGCGAAAACAATATAATAGATACCGCCAAAGTTTATACATGACACTGGTTAAAAATATAGAAGCTATTCTTAAGACATACAACAAAAAAGATTTCAATTATAAAAAAGTCATCAATCGAAACAATATAGATGTGCGGTTCGAAAAAGATGATGCCTCATTCAAAAAAGAGCTCCCAAAAGATGACAATACACTTCTTATAATTACAGACCCCGGGTTTTCGGGAACATATCTTCAAAATCTCAATATCTATAAAAAAGCATATATCTGGACTATTGAAGAAGAAAGCATGGAAGAAGTCAAAAAAATAATGACTGCATTCCCACAGCCTTCAAAAATAATGGGTTTCGGCGGCGGGAGAGCATTGGATGTTGCCAAAATGACTGCATTTAAATTAGAAAAACTGCTTATATCCGCCCCTACTGCCCCAAGCCATGACGGACTTATTGCAAAAAACTGCGCCCTTAAAGTATTGGGTGAAAAAAAATCATTTTCAACTATATATCCATCCCAGATTCTTGTTCCTGAACACCTTTGGGCGTCTTCAGGAGATTTAAAACGCGCAGGAGCCCTTGATATTGCAAGCAATGTTGTGGCGCTTCAGGATGTCTCTCTTTCAATGAAACAAACAGAATTCAGGCCAGATGGTGAACATATGGTCTATTCGCTTCTTTCAGTCAGAAAAATACTTAAAGAACAGACAATGGATTCCTTAGCAGAGGCGCTTATCATGTCCGGGCTTGCAATGGATACGCAATCAAACTATTGTTCAGGTTCTGAGCATGAGGTTGAGAAGGCTATAAGCGCTTACGGTTTGGGAAACAGGGGTCCGGGCACATACCTCCACGGCCAGCTTGCAGGAACAGGAGCCCTTATTGCCGCAAAAATTTACGAGATGTATACAGATATTATTCCTGACGGCCTTTTCTTTGACAAAAAAACACTTTACAGCGAAATAAGGCGGCTTTTTTACAAATACGATGTTTTGCATCTCGCATTAAAGCCGTTGCTTGAAAAAAGGGATATTATTGAAAAAATACTTGAAAATTTAAGTGCTGTAAGACCCGAAAGATATACTATATGGAACATTGTAGATTCCGAAGAAATTGACTGGAAACAGGTTTTAGATGAAATCATAGATGAAAATTAGTTTTTAACCCGTTTTTTTCCTGCTTTTTTTATCTCGTTTATGATTGGCGCAAGTTTTGCACCGACATCCTTATTCTCTTCAACAAGAGTCCCTGTAACAATAATGTCTGCGCCTGCATCTACTTTTTGTTTTGCGGCTTTCTTGTCTCTTATCCCTCCGCCAACAATAATTATATTTTTGGTTGCGCGCCTTACAGCCGCAACAGTCATGTCAGGGACCGGGTCTTTTACGCCTGAGCCTGCTTCAAGATATACAAGCCGCATACCTAAATACTCTCCTGCAAGGGCGTATGCTGCTGCAATTTCGGGCTTTTCGCGAGGGATTGGCTTTGCATCGCCTATAAAGGATACTGTTCCACCAGGATATATCACAAGATAGGCCATAGGTATTGGCTCCACACCTGCTTTTCTTATAACAGGAGCGCCAATGGCTTGTGCGCCTGTAATCCAATAAGGATTCTGGGAATTTAAAAGGCTCATGAAAAAAACAGCATCTGCAAGCTTTGTGACACCATCCACATTGCCGGGGAATACAATAACCGGGAGTTTTGTTGTCTGTTTTATTGTGCGCATAGTATCCAAGGCATCAGTATATCCTGCACCCATGGAACCGCCGACCATAAACGCATCTGTTCCAGCTGCCTCTGCCTGCGTTACTATTTCATTTACGCGCTTTTGCCCCTGGTCATCAGGATCAATAAGCGTAAAATGAAGAGCGCCGTCTTTTTTAAGCTTTTCCCGTAAGTTTTCTTCAACTTTGCCGATTTTTAGCATAAATACTTCCTCAAAATATAGTTTGTTTTTATACTACTATTTAGAAAATTATAAAAATGATGCTTTTTTCAAGCACCATGATTAATAACGGTTTTACTTTTTTGGAGCACCGATTCGAAACATTTTTGTTCCACAAACAGGACATACGCCCTTTGTTGCCGGTCTTCCGTTTTTCATTGTTATATTCTCTGGATCTTTCATTTCTCTTTTTGCCTTGCATTTTACACAATATGCTTCAACCATAGTACATCACCTGTATTTCTTTATGGGGTGGTGTCTATATAAAAGTAAGGTATGTGCATATATTTTTCATGTTTTTCAATAGATTTATACGAATAAATTACAAAAAATGTGATATGTCATGAAATTTTGGTGAGACCACAGACTAAAGTCCGTGGCTTGATTGGTGGAATTCCAAGCCTTTCAAGATTTTGCTCCGCACTAAAGTATGGAGCTACAATCATTGAAAGTGTGAATTCATAAACAGATTTATAAATAAAAGAATATATAACTACTATATGGTGGTATTAAATGCTATTAACTCTGTAGCTGATATGATTGCAAATACCTTTTACGGTGCAGTTTCTTCTAGTGCAAGTTATTGTCCGCCATATTCTAATGGTCTTATGCATGTTGCTGGTCCTGGAGCATTTGTTTTTTTATTAGGTAAAGGGACGGCAAAAGCAACAGCATACATAGTTGAAGAAAAAAGCAAAAATATCCCTTTAATCGGTAAGAGTGTTAGCAAAGGAGTTAAGTTTGCAGGGAATCATTCTAATGTTTTTGGTTTTTTAGCAGCGGGTTTGGCAGAACTTGTCTGGTTAGGTGTTGTAGAGCCCAATTCCCCCTATGATATAGACACAACAGCAAGTGATATTATCGGCGTTGCAGAAACAGTACTTGGTGCCACTCTCGCATATGGCGCAACGAATATAGAAAAACCTAAAGAAATTTACTGTGCTGTTAAGGATAAAATACTTTTTAGAAATTAAATATTTTTTGAGTCGTATCCCGATGATAAAAAAATAGAAGTGAGTTAATGCGAAGCATTAATGTCGCTGTTTTGATATTATGAGTGGGTTGACATCGAACCTATTGAATGGGCTGAGTTACAAAATAACTCGCATACCCACGCCTTTAAAATTTTTAGGAATTGGTTCTGTTCGGTTTTTGAAATCCTGAAGAATGGCTAATATCTCTGTTCTATAGCCTGTATCCAAAAGCAGACTTAACCAAGCATCACCCGGAGTAATCATGGCGTTTCTTGCAAATGCTTCAAATTCTCTATCAAAAACAATCCCTTTCAAAATGTATTCTGCTTCAGTTTTTACACATTCAAATACCTTAATTCCTCTTGAAGTCATTTCTGCGGCGTAAAGCATTTCATGCAACCGGGGATACCCTTCCTTGTATGCGCCAAAATAAACTTCGCCTATTTCAAAGTGTATAATCAAATCCTTGCATCTTTGGCAGGGAAATCCAGTTGTAAATAATCTGGCGTTTTTCAAGTCCTGCTGTAGAATATAGGCATCTAACATCGTTCTGCCCTCTGCACAAAGAGAAGGGCATGTAAGGTACTCCAGTGCGCCAACACTCTTGTCTCTTGTACAGTATTCAGGTCCTTTAGCTTTGCATGAATCTTCCTTGCTGCCGTTTGAGCCCTCAAAGACCATTCCATTAGTCAACTGCAAAAGTGCGCCAATCTCTCTTATATTGCAGGTGCCGGTTTTGCTAAGTTCATAACACCGATCCAGGAAGGGTTTCGCTAACTCAGGGGTTATCTGTTCTACTGGAATATTTTGATACATAGGACGCATTATGAAGGTAGATATAAATATCTTTCCATTTATCACTATCTTCTAGTAATAATAACTCATTCTATAAATAAGTCATATCAATACGCATTTTAGTTTGTTTTTACAAACCTGAAAATCACTTAAAATACTAGGGAAAACACTTCAAGAAAAAGATGTTGTGGTGCAGGGGACGCGATTTTCACATCTTTTGCAAAAATTGTGCATTAAGATGATTTGAACGCGCGCATGGACTAACCAACCAGGCCCTCAACCTGGCGCCGTTGACCGCTTGGCTACCCCTGCATAAATATAAATTCTCTGCTTAGTTTTTTATATTCAACCACACATTTATTATACCTATGAAGGGAGTTTTCTATTTATTTCTTGCGCAAATCGGGTTTGCGTTTATAGGGGTATTTACAAAATATGTTGGTAGTAGTGTAAATGCCATCACACTTAGCTTTTTTCGGGTTCTTATAGCCTCATTGTTTTTGCTTTCAGTTGCACTGGCATTAAAAAAGACAAAACAGCTTTCAATAAACAAGCGTGATATTGTGCCTTTTTATATAATCGGTGTCATGTTTGCGCTTAATTTTGTGTTCTTTATTTCGGCATTTTCATATACTTCAATTTCAGAAGCCGGTCTTATAACTGCGTTTACTCCTGTTTTTGTCTATTTCTTAGCATCAAAGTTTCTAAAAGAGAAGATAACCAGAAATGGTGTTTTCGCTCTTTTTGTTGTTCTTTTTGGGCTTTATGTCATGAATTTTACAGGTATTGACCCAACGCACCTTTTCGGGAACTTCCTTGTTCTTGTAAGCTGTGTTTTTGCAGGAGTCATGATTGTCTACACGAAAATTGAAGACCGAGACCATACAGCGCTTGATGTTGTTTTCTGGCCAATGGTTTTTGCTGCGGCTTTACTTTTACCCACAGCATTCACATTTAATTTTTCGGGTATCGCAACAACGACATATGTGTGGATTATGCTTTTAGGGGTGGTATGTACGGGTATTACCTATTTCTTTGTTTCCGAAGCGCTTAAAACTCTTGAAGCAAGCAAATATTCGCTTTTAGGGACTGTATCATATCCTTTGATTTCGATACTGTTTGGAACCGTACTTTTTGGCGAGCATATGACTTCGGGAACGGTTTTCGGAGGCGCACTTTTGATGACAGCAGCCCTTATAATACATTATGAGAACCACCCGCCTGTTTTTGGGGTAACTTTGGTTCGCGGAATAACCCGGATGATGAGAGTGGGACGAAGATAAACAATGTTTTTGCAACAACTAGATTTTTATGGATTTAAAGAAGATTTCTTTAAGAAAATCAGTTCAGACTTTCTGACTCAAAAAACAGGTAGTTGCTGTTATCTATAAAACCCAAATCAATAATCTCTTTTGTAAACTCTTTAAGTTTTATAGAATCTAAATGGTCCCACATACATAATTCAACGCAAGAAGGGCGTATCTTTGTGATGTTGTCTTTTTCTTGAAGTTTATTTATGTGCTTGCCAAATTCGTCGTAAAATGCTTCTTCAAGCCATTCTATTGCCAGATTTTCACGCCTAAGCAATTCTTGCATATTAAGTTCTTTAAGATAGTTATCACAACTTACTTTTTTTTCAACAGATGTTATATTGTCGCTTTTGTTATGCACAAAAACGGTATTGCTTTCGTTTTCATAAATATCGTTAAATACTTCAAAAACATCCCGCAATATTTCGTGCGCCTGTACAAGACCATAAAATTTTGATAGCGTGTATGTTTCAAAAGATTCTTCTTTGTTTTTTAAGCAATCTTCTTTTATTTTCAGTTCTTTAGAATTAGTGATTTTTCCTTCATGTATTTGAAGTGCCAAACAAAGAAAATCATAAAGAAATACTTTGTTTGGGTTAAATGTTTGGTTAAGATTTTTCTTTATTTTTTGCCAATAAGGGTATTCTTCTTTTTTACTTGCCCACCAGGTATTTTTTGGTTCTTTTTCTTTTTCAGTGTCTTTTTTTTCACCATAAGTCATGACTTCTTGCAATTCCCAAATCGGGAATATTGTTCTTCCGCCATATTCAAGAGAATGCATTCTTTTGTATTTTTCAAGAGCCTCTCCGTATTTGTCTATTAAATTAACAAAAGAAAACCCATCTAAAGAAACAGTTGCATTAGAATTCATTCAATCGCCTGATTACTATTCTGTAGTAAACAAACCATTTAAACATATGCCTTCGAATTTGGCAGTTATTATATTTTTAGATATACTATTTACTAGTCTTAACTGCAGTTCCATATGCAAGCATTTCAGAAGCTCCTGCCATTACCATTGAGGTTGTAAATCTAACACCAATAATTGCATCAGCTTTCATATCTACGGCTTCATTAACCATCCGGTTATAGGCTTCATCTCTTGAATTTTGTGTCATCTCGGTATAGGTTTTAACTTCTCCACCGATAATGTTCTTTAAACCGGCTCCAATATCCCTTCCAATATTTCTTGCCCTTACAGTGTTTCCTTTGACAACTCCAAGAACTTTGATAATCTTTTTTCCGGGAATTTCATTTCCTGTTGTAACAATTATGTCTGTCATTTTATTTTTCACCTTTTTTTGATTTAGTTTTTATTTTTTCAATATCGTCTTCTTTTTTATTAAAAAAAATGAATATGCCTACGACAATAAAAAAAATCCCATAAAGGGTCATAACATATTTAGGGTAACTCCCCAATATTATAATTAATCCTAAGATAATTGCAGCAATTCCTGTTATTGTTCTGCTTAGGGTGTTCATAACGATATTATGGCAAGCCATAGATATAAATATTATGTCGACCTTATGTAGAAGAAATTTTTACAAAGATTTAGGTTCTCGTTTGTTTTGAGTATCTTGTCTGCACCGGCGTCTTTTTCTCATTTTGAAGGAAACCAAAATTGAATATAACAACAAGTTTTACGAAGCAAAAAATTCCTAAGAGTTTCGATTAAGTTCCAATCAATCCGAGCGAAGCGAGTCTATATGTCCATAGGACGGGGGGTTCTTTTTTAAAAGGTTTACCGGCACGCTACTTAAAGCAGTTATATAAATGAGCAAAATGAATTAATTTGTGATGATCTGAGTGGATAAGGAACATGATATGAAAGAAGAAAAATCACTAATTGTATTTCAGAGTAAGGATATTCGAAGAACTTGGTTTAAAGATAAATGGTATTATGTTATAGAAGATATTGTTTATGCTATTACTGAGAGTAAAAATCCTAAAGATTACTTAAATAAAATAAAAAAAAGAGATTTAGGACTTTCTGAAGGGTGGGGACAAATTGTCCATACCCTTGAAGTTGAAACCAGTGGTGGAAAACAGCGTATGAATTGTGCTAATACTAAAGGTGTTTTTAGAATACTTCAATCAATCCCATCAAAAAGAGCTGAACCATTCAAACAATGGCTTGCACAATTAGGAAAAGAACGGATTGATGAAATAGAAAATCCTGAACTTGCTCAAGCAAGAATGAAAGAAATATACTCTGCAAAAGGTTATCCTAAAGATTGGATTGATAAACGGTTAAGAGGTATTGCTATAAGACAAAATCTAACTGATGAATGGAGAGAAAGAGGGATTGAAGAACAAAAAGAGTTTGCGATTTTGACGGCTGAGATTTCTAAAGCTACATTTGGGATGACTCCAACTGAATATAAGCAATATAAGAATTTACCAGAACAATCAAAATCGAATCTAAGAGACCACATGAATGATTTAGAATTAATCTTTACAATGTTGGGCGAACGTGTAACAACAGAGATTTCACAAGAAGAAAAACCAGATACATTTAGCCAAAGCAAATATGTTGCTGTAAGGGGTGGAAATGTAGCAGGAAATGCTAGACTGGATGCTGAAAAAGAATTAGGCCGTCCAGTGACAACCAGACAAAACTACCTTTCTGAACCTGCAAAGAAGAAGAGACTTCCGGATAATAGTGATAAATAAGGAACTCCTTTTTTTTTTCGAAAACTTAAACTCA
>DAOVNB010000184.1 GCA_030630425.1 archaeon
CTCTGCATCGCTGTCGGAGGATGTAAATGTCACATCATAATCTCCTGCATCGTCGTATGTTGGTGTCCATGAGACTGCGCCGGTTGTTGGGTTAAGTGTTGCGCCTATTGGAAGTCCTGTTGCGCTGTAGATTATTGTGTCTGCGTCAGTATCGGTTGCGCTTACGGTAAATGCTAAATTTAAGTTTTCATCGGTGTTTTTATTTCCAATTGCGGTCATTACAGGCGCGTGGTGGATGTAAAGCTTTTTGTTTATTAGTGCTCCTGCACCGGGCCAGACGAGTGTTTCGTTCGCAATACTGTTGTCAAAATAAAATTCAACAACATCTCCTGATGCCCCGCCTTCTTTTGTTCCTGTTGTTTCAGGAATGTCTGAAGGTATCTGGAGAAAGTATTTATTGGCTTCGGTGGTTATGAATGTTTTGTATGTTGTGCCTGCAATTTTTGCCTCAACTGTAACGCCTGCAGGAACGGTCGGGTTTCCGAGAGAATATTCAAAAGAATCATATATGACAACGGGTTGTGGCGGCGGCGCAGATAGTGTAAGTGTGATATTCATAATAAGTCCTATTATAAAAAAACTCCAAAGCAAACTTGATTTTTCTTTCATATTTTCATCACCAATGACTGTTTTTTATTATGCTGACCAACTGTAATTTCGATTTGGTAGCAAGATTTATATATGTTTTGATTATTATTCGTAGTTATTTTATTTATTTTATTAGGGGTCATAATGAAACACCACATCTTCTATTGTGTTGGTTTTTATCCAGTACCCGTATCCGGGTTTCATAACGGTCATAGTGCCTGCAGCAACTTGAGGGATATATGACTCCCAATAATTTGGTTGTTCAAAGTTTCCATACATAACTTCCACTTTGTCTTTGATTTCTGAAAGTATTCTGGTTGGTACGGTTTCATCAGCAGGTGTATATCCAATCAAGTTCCATTCATTTCCGTAAAGCGTTATATTTGTCTTGTGGATAAGTTTGCCAGTAAGTGTCAGATTTACATCACTTTTCGCATATATCCAGAAGCCCTTAGAAGGATATAGAGTATCAAAATCATTCAGCCAAGAAGGAGCATTAGGATTATATGTTGCCCATTCAGAAGACATATCTGAAGTTGCGTTCCATAACCAGATTGATGTGTAGTTTCCATCAATTGATCCTAACATGGTATCGACTTCATCTGTAAGGTATTCTCTAGGTATGGATACCAGGTTCCAGCCTTTTTTTAAATGTTTTGAAAATACTTTTGTTTCGGGTCCTGTCCATCGTACGATGTCGAGAATAAAGTTTTCTTTTATACTCTGGTTTTTAATGGCGTCGAGTGTAAAAGCTATGAATAGCCTTTTTTTATTATTGGTTTGATAAGAGATTATTGCAGAGGCATTTGTATTGTTCCATGTTGCAACTGATGTTGAATGGATGGAGGGTATTATCGCATCAGGGTAAGGTCCTATTGAACTGTCTAGTTCTAATGTAGAAATGTTTGTTATTTTGCCTGTATTGGTGAGGTTTACGAAATAATTGTCAACACTAAGAATTATGTCTTTTTCAAGAGATGCACCTAAGATGTCTGTTGCAAAACTTTCATTTTTATGGTCAAATGCAATATCTTCTCCCTCAAAAATGATGTTTGTTGTTATGTTTTTGATTACTTCTTCATCTGCGGAATCTATTGCATCGCCCCAGTTATTTCCTGAAGACCACACAATGACATCAAATGTGTTCAGGTAATTAGCATCGGGAACACCGTCTTTTGATTCTTTCCATACCGAGACACAATAACTGTTGTTTCTCAATGTTTCAACAATAGTATCTGTTGTGTTTATATTTTCTGTTGCAGTCATTAGGGTATCGTCGTCATACACAATAATTACGCGAAGAAGGTTGCAGCCGTAACTAGTGCTTGTTAACTCATTGTTTGTTTCGTTGAATTCAATCAGCAGATTTTCCGGATCAGCCACAACCTTTATTTCGTGCACTCCTTCTTTTGCACGCCATGTTGTTGTAATGGTTGTCGTGCCATTAATGTTTCCAAAAGATTCAAGACTTATGTTTTCAAGCAAGGCTATTTGTTCTTCATCTACATAAAATCCAACAGTTGTGTTTTCTGCCTTTGAACCACCTATATTCTTTATTGTTGCGGACAGTTCTATTTTTTTGCCGACAATCGGGTTATGGTCATAGTTCAGGCCAGTTACAACCAGATCCGGCTTTTTTGAAATCGCGGTTATGTTCAATTTTATTGCATTGTCCAGATAGTTCTGTTCCTTTAATGAAAAATCCTTGTTTGCAAACGCTGTTAATTCATGAGTGCCGTAGCTTGTTGTTATGCTTTTAGACATGTTTTTTTCTTCATTAATATCAAGAGCGATTTCGAATGACTCAACAATGCTGTTGTCAATAAAAACAGAAACATTTGTTGTTGCAGGCATACGGCCGGTATTTTTAAGTGTTATGTTGTAGTCTGCCTGCTCATCTTCTATAACCGGTTCTTCAATTACAACAGAGCTGATTTTTATGTTTGGATTATTTTCACTTGTAAGAAGCCATTCAACAGTGTTTTTTATCATCTTGTCTTTTTCTTCTATGGCGTTTATATTGAACGGGATATATGC
>DAOVNB010000167.1 GCA_030630425.1 archaeon
GCCATAATTGCAGATTCCATGCCAGAACAGAGAGGCAAGGGTTTCGGAGTACACAGAGCCTTTGATACTTCAGGTGCAATTTTAGGCTCGGTTGTTGTTTTTGTCTTATTTTGGTTTTTGAGGTTTAATTTCAAGACAATAATATTTGTGGCTGCCCTTCTTGCGGTTCTTTCCTTGATTCCCTTGCATTTTGTAAAAGAGAAAAGTAGAAAGCCACAAGATATAACCTTGCGATTAGGCTTGAGAAATTTACCAAGGCCTCTCAAATTGTTTATACTTGTTTCCGGTGTATTTGCCCTGGCTAATTTCAGCTACATGTTTTTTATCCTCAGGGCACAGGAATTTTTTACTGGCAGACTATCAATCGGAGTGCCTATACTTCTGTATATCCCATTTAATATTTTTTATGCCCTGTTTGCCATTCCTTTTGGTAACCTTTCTGACAGAATAGGAAGGAGAAAAGTTCTTATTTCAGGATATCTGCTTTTCTCATTAGCATCTTTAGGTTTTGCGTTCTTTAATTCGTTAATAGCATTTATAATTTTATTTGCTCTTTATGGCATGGTCTATGCGGTAATTGACGGAAACCAGAGAGCCTTTGTATCTGATTTGTCATCAGGGGAATTGAGGGCGACTGCCTTGGGAACTTTTCATGCAGTAATAGGATTGGTTGCCCTGCCTGCGAGTCTGATAGCGGGGTTTTTATGGCAGAATATTTCTCCAGGAGCAGCCTTTATTTATGGCAGCACAACCAGCATTATTTCAGTTATTTTGTTCTTTATTTTCGGAAGTTGCTTTAGAAGCTGAAAATTATCTGTCGCTGGAATGATGTTATATAATGTTGAATAGAGTAATTGAGGATTTTGATTTTAGGGTGAAGGGAATAGAAAAAATTTATTAAACAAGGTGATTGTCTATTTTTAACGGAGGCAATAATCATGAAACTGGGAGTTATAATTTCAAGCAATGATGCTGAGACATGTTGGAATGTATTGCGGTATGCCAACTTCTGCCTCGAGCAAAAGGATGAAGTTAAGGTATTTTTTATGGGCAAGGGTGTTGAGTATCAGAAAATCAGCACTGACAAATTTGATACACTTGAGCAGGCCGAGAACTTTGTGCAATCTGGCGGCAAGATTTATGCTGTGGGAGCTGTATCAAGTCAAGAGAGCAGGAAGGTTCAGATATGTGCCCGATTTCAACTATGAAAGATATGTACGATATTGTAAAAGAAAGCGATAGGGTTGTAACATTTTAAGATGGAGAAAGAAATTAATTTAAAACCCATAGGAATAATTCACACACCATATAATGAACCGCAAGGTATGCCTATTCAAGGCAAGTTTGAAAAAGATGTTATTGGCCGAGTTGAAATATTCCTGGAATACCAGCAAGGACTCAAGGATATAGAAGGATTTTCGCACATTATTTTAATCTACTATTTTTATAGGTCTAAAGAAGAAAAGCTTGTTGGGAAGCCTTTTCTTGAAGATGAAGCTCATGGAATATTTGCAATTAGAAGTCCGATGAGGCCAAATCATATTGGCTTCTCTATTGTGAAGTTAGAAAAAGTCGAGAAGAACACTATCACTTTTTCAGAGGTTGATATATTAGATGGTACACCTTTGTTGGATCTTAAGCCTTATGTTTCGCACTTTGATTCAAGAGAGAATGTAAAAAATGGTTGGCTCGATAAGCATTTCAAAAATGGCAAAATACCTAAGAGGACTAAATTAGAAGGGAAGACATAGAGACATAGGACATAGGGGACGCTGTCAAGTAGTCAAGTTATTGATATTGAGTGAGATTGATGGCATCAGTGCTTATTCTACAAGAAGACCTGCATTACAAGAATTATTGCAAGATGCTAAGGATAAAAAGTTTGATCTTGTTCTTGTCTACAAAATAGACCGTTTTAGCCATAAGCTTAAAGACCTGCTTAATCTCGCAGATGAATTGTCTTCTTGCGGTGTAAGTTTCAAATCAGCAACAGAACTTTTGATACTTCAACATCAGCAGGGAAGCTGATGTTTGAGCAGTTGGAAATGTCTTTCTCACAAAATACGTGATTTACGGAGACGCACGCCGTGCGTCTCTACAACATTAAACATGTTTTTTATACGGGCGGACACAAGGCCCGCCCCCACATACGTTTTTCTTTTTATCCTCTTTATCTGCGCAAATCTGCGTTCCATTGTTTTCTTTTTTTTCCCATCCGTGTCCATCTGTGTGAATCTGTGGCTAATTTCCTTTTTTTCTTTGTGTTCTTTGTGGCTTTGTGTGAAAATCCTCCCTATGAAATTCTTTATTAAAACCTACGGATGTCCGTATGTGTCAGTACCGAAAGATGATATTGGGAATCTTAAAGAAGGTATATCTTTTATTATGAAGGAGTTATGAAAGAGAATGTCATTTTTCGACATATCAGCTTTCTCACCATCTGGTACATCAAAATTTATACATTGGAGCTTGACATTGCATTTCTCCCATGATACACTTTTGTCATAATTATGAAAAGCAAGAAAAACTTATTAGAACAGCTCAAATCTTTGTCTTACTTCAGCAAAGACAGCTTATATCAGCTTGGCAAACAGCTAGGACTTGCCGATGCCACAGTAGACACGTATATTAGCCGCTTTATGAAGCATAAAGACATCCTTCAACTCAAAAAGGGACTCTATATATCAGCCGATTTTTTTAGTAAAAATAGAAGCGATATTTCTTATTCTTTTTACCTGGCAAACATTATCCGGACACCTTCCTATATCAGTTCATGGTCTGCTCTTCAATTTTACAACTTCACCACGGAAGCTATATACAGCATTACCTCCGTCACACCGAAAGTGACCAGAACCTATA
>DAOVNB010000150.1 GCA_030630425.1 archaeon
AAACCCGGCATAACAGAAACAGAAGATATATATACAACATTAATCAAAGAATTAAAAACACTCACAGAACCTATTAAACTTAGTGAAGGACATATTCCAACTGCTGTTGGGGTCCTAAACTACTAATCATTTCAAAACATAGCTTATATTTTTTTCATCTTAGGCTTGTCTGTTTTATCCCAAAGCCTTAGAAGCTCGTTTATCTTTGCTGTCCGCATATCCGCGATACCGCATTTTATAATGGGGCACTCAAAATCAAGCGCCATCCGCGCTATTGTCGCATCAGTTGTCTCGCCTGACCTGTGGGACATAACAGGAATTATATGGCTTTTCTTGCACAAGCTTATTGCATCAAAGGCTTGCGTAACTGTCCCAATTTGATTCGGCTTTACAATCATAGCGTTTATTTTACCTAGCGCCCTTTGTATTCTTTGAGTGTTTGTTGTTGTGAGATCATCGCCTGTAACAAGTGTTTTTTTATTTTTGGAATGTATTTTTGAAAAACCATCAAAATCATCTTCATTCATCGGATCCTCAACATAGAATAGATTGTATTTTTTTATCAGGTGATCTACAAAATCTATCTGCTCATCCCTGTTTAGAAATTGCTCTTTTTGCCGGTAATAATACTTGTTGTGGCGATACATCTCCGATGCGGCAATATCAAGCCCAATCGCGCATCCATTATGGTCTGCAATTGGCTTTAAAATATCCATAAGCTCCATAAAGCCAATATTTGCCGTAAGCGCACCCTCATCATTCATGCCTAAAGAAAGCCCCATATCTTTTAGCTCTTTTTTAAGCTCGTGGTATGCATCAGTCATTTTTTGCACAGCATCAGGGAAGGTCTTTGCTTTTTTAGGGCATAAAAGGACTTCCTGCATATAGCATGAGCCTCCATGCGCCCCGCCGCCAAAAACATTTCCAAGCGGGTATGGGAAAACAGAGCGATTAAACTGCCTTTCATCCCAGAGAAAATTATAGACTGCAAAAGAAGTCGCAATTGCCCCGTTTGAACCGATTTTTCCTGTCAGGAATTTAAGCTTTCGGTCAATCTCTTTTTGGTTCATTTCGTGATTTAAAAACGCTTTTTTCATCTTATTGTTTATAAAATCGCACGCAATATCTGCAGGAACTGTAGGCACTTCGTGAGTTCCGGTTGAAGCGCCCGCAGGCGATGCGCCCGAAACCCCGTTTACTTCTACCTCAACAGTCCAGTTTGCCCGGCTGTCAAGTATTTTTCGTGCATGAATGCTCTTTATCTTAGCCATATAGAAATATTGTTAAAGCCGGTATATATAATATTACTCATCATCAAGAGCATCATTGAGCAGTTCAAGAGAATCCCCGCACATGCTGCACTCAAATTCCCCGTCAAACCCATCATACAAACGGCATGTTGGTATCTTGTTCTCTTTTTTGCATGAAGGGCATTTTATCTTGATGATTTTTTTGAACACAATAATATTCTAGAAAGTAAAATTTAATAAACTACTTAGTGCCGTGCGCACACCCTGTTTTTGGAGGCATTGCAGGCTGGTAGTTTGATTGTGGTTCTTTTGTAGGGTCAATACCCATAATTCTAAGGTATATACTACCTACTTCGTTTGGAAAGCCATTTTCACTGATGCCTGTCAAATCCTCAATAACGCCTAGCCCATCAGTACTCCCGTAAATAATAGCAATATTACCCATTCTTACCAACCACAACAATCAAATAAATTCCTTTAATTATATTTTATATTTATTTATTTTTAAACTTTTCTACAATCTGCCTGACTGCATCTTCAGGAGTCCCTTTTGAAGAATCAATAATAACATCATAAACAGATGTATCCGTCACATCAATATCATAATATTTTTTGTATCTCTTGGAATCGTAAAAATCACGCAGCCTCATCTTTTCAAGCACAACATCTATTTTACTGCCCTCTCTTTTTGCAATCCTTTCAGAACGGATATTCTCAGGCGCAAAAACCCATACTTTAATTCCGGCATTGCATTTAAATCCTGTAATTCTTCCTTCAAAAACAGTATTATCCATTGTCTCTGAAAGCTCTTCTTGCCTTAAGTCAAGCATACGGTCTATTTCAGGGTCTTTTTCGCATACTTTCCTAAATTCAGTAAGGCTCATCCCGCGCGATTCAGCATGCTTTCTAAAAAGCTCGCCTGTTGAGACAAACGCCATACCTTGTTTCTTTGCAAGAAGCTTCCCGATTGTTGTAGTCCCTGCACCCGAAAGCCCGCTTATGGTTATATTCAAAAAAAACACCTATTTCATAATATCTTTGAGCTCTTCTACAGCTTCATGCAGCTTATTGTTGCGATTGGTGAGTACTTTTGTGGTTGAGCCGGTCATAATGCCTACCGCAAGAGCCACACCACGGTTTGCCGCTTGATGCTCTTCTATTAATTCTTCTGTATCTTCATCCCTTGCTCTTGTATCATCATTAATACGCCGTTGGTATATCTCTTTGGAAACACCCTCGACAAGAACCACAATATCGGGATTTATCTCTTTTACAACCCACTCTGGAAGACCTACAAGGTATCCTGCGGGCGTTTTTATTGTGCAATGCGTGTCAACAACAACATTCGTCTTTTTAGCATCACTTGCAATTTTCATGCCTGCCATCTTCTGGAGTTTTTTCTGTTCTTCAGGCTCCAGATTTCTCAGCTCATCCCGCGTCTTTACAAGCCCCTCGTTTTTCGCAATATTAAACATTTCTGTCCCGTAATTTACCGGCTTGTATCTTATTCCATGCGATAAAAGAAGCTCTAATGTCTGGTCTAAAACAGTTGTCTTTCCCGATCCCGGTATTCCTGTCAATATAATTATCTTGTTTTTCCTTTTCATAAAAAAGCACCTCAAAAAAAATATACTCTTGCAACCATTTAAAGATTTTTTATTGCATATCAAATATCACCAACAATCAAAAAGCTTGAAATAGACCAAATGAACCTATATTTCATGATTTTTGATTGCGAACAAACCAAACCAATAATAAAAATCATCTCGCCTCACTCGAAGCTTTTCAGCAAAGCTGAAAAAGCTTGAAA
>DAOVNB010000090.1 GCA_030630425.1 archaeon
AAAAAATTATTTTAAAATGCTTCTTTTGTTTCCTGCACAGATTATAAAGACACTCGTATCTGTCCGGGATGTAAAAAGCCCACGCGCCCTTGCCAATCGCCTTTTTTCAAACATAATACTCATTTATCCTGAATATTTTACACCCCTCAAAAAAACAATTGAAGATTCGGATATGCGAATTATTCCAGAAACATATGTGGGCATCATGACTGCCGCAGCATCTATTGCAGCCACCATTACTTTCGGGGCAATTGTTGCAACTGCGTTTATGCTTAATTTGTCGTTTGTTATCGCTCTTTTTGGCTGTATTGTTGTGCCGTTTTCTGTTTTTTCGTTTATTTTTCTATTGTTTTATGTATATCCGTTCCAGAAAATATCTCAGAAAAAAAGAAGCATTGATACAAATATGCCGTTTGCAATAAATCATATGGCTGCAATTGCATCATCCGGCGTTCCTCCTGAGAAGTCCTTTGAAATGCTTGTCGAATTCGGAAGCTATGGAGGCATAACAGAAGAATCAAAGACAATTGTCAGAAGAATCAAGGTTTTAGGGGAGGATATAACAACTTCGCTTCATTATGTTGCCGAAAGAACACCATCTGAAAGCTTTAAAGAACTGCTTTACGGCATACTGGCAATTATAGAATCCGGCGGAAACCTAAAAGAATATTTAAATGAGATGGCGGAAATAGCATTATTCAACTACAAGCTTGAAAGAAAAAAATATGTTGAAACACTCTCCACATACGCAGATATTTATACTGTGATTTTGATTGCAGCTCCTATGTTTCTTGTATCCATACTTGCTGTCATGAACATAGTGCCCGGCTCAAATGTCGGGGGTATGAGCATAGACGCGTTTTTATCTTTAGGGGTTTATATTTTGATACCACTCCTGAATATGGGATTTATCGCATTTTTAACATATACACAGCCGGATATTTAGGGTAGAAAACATGAAAAAAACAATTTATAATATGCTTGGGCTTGACAAGGAATCAGTTTATGCTATTTTATTGTCTATTTGTGGAGCCGCAGGCATTTATGGATTTAACATATTTTATATCGCGCCGTATGAACAGGATATAATTTATAGCATAATTAATGTTCTTGCAGTAATTGTTCTTGTAATTCCGATAACGCTTGTAAAATACGCAAAATATCAAAAATTAAAAACCATCGAGGAGAGATTTCCTGATTTTTTGAGAGATATTGTTGAGGGCTTGCGCGGAGGAATGTCTTTGCCCCTGGCAATAAACTACACATCAAAAAACAATTACGGCGAACTTACAAAGCCGATAAGGCTGCTTATTGCCCAAATTTCTTGGGGTGTGCCTTTTGAAAAAGCAATAAATAATTTTGCATCAACACTTAAAAGCAAGACAATCAATCGGGCGGTAAGGACAATTATAGAAGCGCACCGGTCCGGCGGCAATCTTGCAGAAGTTATAAATGCTGTTGGGCAGTCCACAATAGAGCTTGAAAAAATAAAACGCGAGCGAACTTCAAGAATATCTTCTCAGATGATGCAGGGATATATTATTTATTTTGTATTCTTAGGCGTGATGGTGGGCATGCAGAAATTCCTGATCCCTGCACTTTCATGGGGGGCAGTGGACTCATCTGTAGGAAATATTATGGCCGGCTCTACAGGGATAACAGAAGCAGGTGCTATAGATGTGGAATTATACAAAAAAATGTTCACTCATCTGGCAATAATACAAGGGTTCTTTTCAGGAGTAACCATAGGAAAACTTGCCGAAGGATCCATTGATGCAGGCATAAAGCACGCCATGTTTCTTGTGATTATCGGATATGCTGTTATGTCAATTACCGCAGGGATGTAAAATCGCATCCAGTTCCCTTTGAAACAGCAAATTTTCGTCGGCAAAAAAACAAAAGTTTTATATATGATGTATAGTCATAAATAACAATATGGCATCCTTAATTAAAGGGAGGTAAAATATTATGACAAAAAGAAAAGCTGTAAGTCCTCTCATTGCGGTTGTACTTTTAATCGTGTTTACGGTTGCAGTATCAACAATGATAATGAGTTGGATGAACACATACACAAAAGACACAACAACAAGTGCTTCATCAAATACAGACACAGTAATTTCCTGTTCAAAACAGACTGTTGACATACCAACAAGCACCGGCGTTTCGACAGACGAGTCAGGAGGATACTTAAATGTAACTATAAATGTTGAAAATAACGGTCAGGCAAATACAACTGTAAAGAAAGTCATAGCATTTGACAGCAGTTCAACATCCTGTGCAATTTCAGCAACAGAAGCAACATTGTCTGTTGGTGACTTTCAGGCATTCGGTCCTGTAAACTGTAGCGCTGTTTCCGGTTGGTCTGGCGGAGTCTGTAGGGCAAGGGTAACAACCACCTGTGGTGGAATATACGACGAGTGGACAAACTCATCTTGTTAAATCCCACTCTTTTTTCTTTTTTTTCTTTAATTTTATATGCTCTAAGTGTTAATTATATCCTATGAAAAAAAAAGCCGTATCCCCTTTAATTGCTGCAATCCTATTGATAACATTTAGCATAGGCATTTCTGTTATGGTCATGAATTGGGTCTCGCCGATTGCAAGCAAAAACCTCGAAAAAACAGGCCATATGGACAGCATAAGAGAGTATTGCTCAACAGCACGGGCAGAAATCATTTCTGTAGGCATCGTACTTGGCGACAGTGCCGCAATAAACATACAAAACACAGGAGATGTCCCGATAAACCTCACAGAAGCATCAATATATAATAAAAATTACGACTCATGCAATCTTGTTTTTGATGATCCTGTACTTGATATTGGTGATTTCTCAACAGCGAAAAACAATACATGCAATATATTCAATACCTGTGATGACTTTTTGCTTGCAGATGTTGTCTCAGTATGTAAAAATATAATCATACGATTTAACAATAATCTCGAAAACACAACAAATGGCTGTAGAAACAGTTAGTGGGTTATCAATAATCTTTATATATTGGGTATGGTCATATATACTTTAATACGCGGAGTGATTATCATGATAATAACAAGAAAAGGTATAAGCCCCTTAATTGCAGCAGTTCTTTTGATTGCGTTTACGATGGCAATTGCAGCCATTCTTACTACATGGATATCTAATTTTACAACCGACCAAAAGGAAAAAACACAAGTGTTTGAGGAAAAAATAGATTGTGTTTATCAAAGCATCCGCGCGGATCCCGATTTTGCACGCATTAACATGTCTACCAAAATTTTTCAGGATTATGTGGTTAATACCGGTTCTGTTGATGTGGAGCTTACCGGTTTTCAGGTCTGGATCGACGACACGCCGATAAAGCCATATAAAATGAATGGCACACTACCAAAGGAAAGCGGTGTGGATGTTAACCTGAATCTTTCTATTCCACTTGCAGGCGGCGGGGAATTAACACAGATAAAATTTACAACCCGCTGCGAAGCTGTATCCACAACCGTCTGGAAGCCTGTAAGCGGCTGGGCGAAGCTTACAGGAACAATTACAGAATTTAATGGTCCTATTTGAGGCGTTCTTATGGCTTTATTTTACAAAAAAAAAGGAATTTCTCCAATACTTGCAGGAGTGCTTATGATTGCATTTACCATAGCGATTGCAGGGTTTGTATCCTCCTGGATGAGCCAGACTGCAAAAACACAGACAGAAAACGCCGTCAATAATTCAGACCCTGGGTGCGTCTATGCAAATCTGGATGCGCGAAAGATATATTTTAATTCATCAGGCACAGAAAAGCTCAAATTCAACCTTAAAAATACCGGAACGCGCACACTGACTGTTGAGAAAATCCGCGTAATGGCTGAAAATTCAAATTCAACTGTTTTCACAAACAAATACACCCTATACGCAGGCGATGAGCTGCCAGTGTCCCTGCAGATTGACACAGACACAATAGATACTATTTCTGCGGTGCGAATAATCCCCACAGAATGCCCGACTGTGGCGTTTACGATTGAAGGGACAGAAGTGAATTAACTTACTTTAGGCTCTGTAGAGTTGTTGTTTTTAAGATAACAATACTTAATGGATGCCACTAGAAATATGTTTTCTACAGAACCCCAAAAGACAAACTTATATATGCTGCCAAAAACCAAAGCATATTATGATTAAAAAATTTGTGTTTCTTGTATTTGCATTGTTCTTTATGGCTTCAGTTTCGCATGCAGGCCCGTTTGTAGTAAAAAATATCCTGACTCATGACATACAACACGAAAATACAGGGATAATACACGTTTCGACAACACATGAATATGATATAGAAAACATCCAAATCACAGATTATATTCCTTTAGAGCTT
>DAOVNB010000114.1 GCA_030630425.1 archaeon
AAAACCGTAGTTCTTCTTTGTGGCCGTCAGCAACTGTTTTTGTGTCCGGGCTTAATTGTTTTGATAATGTTGCTATTTTGCTCACCAAGCCAACCCATTCCTCGTCAGTTACGGCAAAACCGTACATTCGCTCCATTGTTTCCGGTTCTATTATGATTCCATAATACTCCGGTTTTAGTTCTGCTACGATATCTTCGGTGTAATCCGTCAATTTTTCCCCGTATTGTTCGAAAGTCATAGGCTCATCTTTAAAACGGGCGCCTATGAAAAGTTTCCTGTTGTTCGAGCGAATCTTATCCAGCATATTGTCGTATCTTTCCTTTTGAGAGAAATAGCTTTCAGGGCGGATATAAAGCACGATTACATCTGCATCTGTTTCCAAGAGAACATCCAATAGTTTCATATCTACTTCCGCATTTGTTTTGACAAACATATCATCGCTTGCAAAAACATGGTATGCGCCAAATTCCATGGGTTTGTATTGTTCAGGTTTCCAGTCGACCAGTTTCTGGTCAAGTGCTGTGTCAAGTTCATTTTGTTGTTGGTATGTTCTGTTTTTTACAACTTCGAATACAACAATACGGAGAGCCAAGACAACAAGAACAGCCAATATTTTTTTGTTTTTCATTGTACATAACCTATATCATAAAAACAATTAAAATCATCTCGCTTCACTCGAAACTTTTCAGCTTTGCTGAAAAAGCTTGAAATCCACCAATTGAACCTAAATTTCATGATTTTTCATTCAAATCATCTATTTTTATACTCAAACAACCCTTTCTGTTTCTTTTTCCCCAAGAGCTTCTGCGTTGTAGACCACGAGTGCCTTACAAAATCAGGCAGATTTCCGTGTTCTTTCAGATATTTCTTCAAAAAATTAACAGTCCTTTCATCTGCAGGGTATCCCGAACCCAAAGTCCCGTGTTTTTCTTCAATTTCGCGCACCAACCTGTCGCGCGTTGTTTTGGCGATTATTGATGCTGCACCCACAACTACATACTTGTCGTCTGCTTTGTGCTCGGCGATTACTTTAGCATCCTTTACCTTTAATTTTGACCTTAATTCCTGCATGAATCCAGGCCCGTTGGAGGGGAGGTCTAAAAATATATCTACATCACCGATTTCATTCATTATTTTGACCATGGCATTAAGCTCTATCTGGTTTAAGGTCATAAGCTGCATAAGTTCGTCAATCTGCTTTGCTGTAATCACAACAACCTCTACTTTTTTTGCGAGTTTGCGTATCTCTTTTGCCAAAACTTCCCGTTTTTTAGGCGCGATTCTTTTAGAATCGCGAACACCTAAAGCTTTAAGTTTTGCCTCAGAGTCTTTATCCAACTGAACGCCTGCAATAACCATAGGGCCTATAACAGGACCCCTTCCGGCTTCGTCAATACCTATCATAAAAATACATAAAAACATTATTCTTTTGCTTATATATAGCTAATCATCAGAAGAAATGCAAGAACAGTAACTTTATAAAATCAATATCGCAAATCTATACAGTTCGTTCTTTTAAAAGCGAGGTAGAGCAGCCAGGAGTGCTCGTTGGGCTCATAACCCAAAGGTCGGTGGTTCAAATCCACCCCTCGCTATATTTTTTATTTTATGGTTATCTGAGAATCAGTTCTAAAATTCATTCGTATATAGAATTATTTCGTATATTAGCATACATTTCCGCGAAACTACTGCTCACTCCTGCAATTAAAGCCCCTGAAAGTGCGCATGTGGTGTCTACGAGTGCATGAAGTGTGAGCGTATCAGGCAATTGTGTATTTATAAGTGGTGCCTGTGTAGAAATTAAATTCTCTAAAGATGATTGAGCAAGATATGTTTCTGTACTGACTGCGCCGGCAATAAATCCTGCAGCTGCACCAACAGCACTTAAAGGTAACACATATTTGAACATAAATTAAACCTCATTAATTTTAGTGACCACTATTTAATAATAAACTTATATAAATGTTTGGTATGTCCGTCAAACCAACGGCACAACCTGTGAATCAACATACATGTTAAAGCCAAACAGGGCAATGTAAAGCACAACAAGAAGCAAAATTCCAATAACCACCACCTTTGACTCGAAAATCTTGCCGAAAGGGCCCAAAAGCCGTTTAAATGCCTTAAACACAGAACCAATTGCTCCAAATACTGAAGAGAAAAATATTATTATCCCTGCAATTACAGTTGCAATTGCACCGGATCCGCTTTCATCAGTTGTATCTGCTTTTGGTTCCTGTAAATTTTTTGGCGCAGGAAGTGCTTCTAGTTTTGCATTGCCTACTTTTTTATTTTCAGAAGACACAGGCGGGGCAATTGGTTTTTGAGGCGCAGATACATCCTCTTTTCTGGCTTCAACAGGTTTTGGCGGCAGAGATATTCCTTTTTGCGTGGGTTTTTTTGGTTCCTCTTTTTTAATCTCTTTTGGGATTGGCGGTTTTTTTACATCGGGCAGTATTTTATTGATAAGACCTAATCCAAGAATTCCGCCTTTTTTAGGTTTTTGCGGCTGAGATTTATTTAAAACAAGATTCTCGGGCACCAAAGAGTCTATGTCTTTTTGGTCTACATCGATTTCTGCAAGCGTTTTTCTTAGAATTTCCGGATCCTCGCCAAGCTTAAGCTGTTCTTCAATCCATTCTCTTATTTCTTTTTCAACCATAGATAATCACAAAAACATTCAATTATTTTTTATAGGTTCTACCAGTATATAATATTTATGTCCGGACTCTTTGATATAGATGCAACAATCATAAAAAATGAAACCCCTTTAACAGAAGCATTTATGCCTGAAAGGCTTTTGCATCGCGAAGGCCAAAAACAGTATCTTGCATCATGCATGAAGCCGGTAGTTGCAGGAAGGGCGCCAAGGAATGTGTTTCTTTTCGGCCCAACAGGTGTGGGAAAGACTTCTCTTTTAAGATGGATGACAGAAGAACTTGAAGACACAACAGACAATGTAAAGACCGTGTATGTTAATTGCTGGAAAAACACAACCCCTCATGCTATTGTTTCAAAAATAGTATCTGATTTAAGGATATTTACCAACCCAAAAAAACAGACTTTAGAGCTTTTGGAGGATTTGAATTCTTACCTTTCTAAAAGCAGCAAGAAAATAATTATAGCGCTTGACGAAGTTGACAGGATTGCAGATTATGACATTCTGTATGATTTCACAAGAAACGGATACGGTCTTGTGCTTATCTCAAATGACGAATTTGCGCTTGTTGATGTTGATGCGCGCATAAAAAGCTCTCTTTCTTTAGAGACAGTTGAGTTTAAGGCATACACAACACAGGAAATGTTTGAGATACTAAAAGACAGGGCCAATATATCATTTGTGCCGGGCTCAATTGATGATGTGTTCACAAAAGTAGCGGCAGTAAATGCGGACGGCGATGCGCGCGTAGGCATTGAGATTTTAAGGAAAGCAGCACTTTTCGCAGAAGACGAGGGCAAGAAAAAAATCGAAAAAGAGCATATAATACGCGCAAGAAAAGACGCGCTTCACCTAAAGACAAGCCAGATTCTAGGAACGCTTACAGAAGACCACAAGCTTTTATTCCAGATAATTTCAGAAAAACAAAACATACTGTCTTCCGAATTGCACGAAGAATACAAAACAAGAGCCAAAGCGCCAATATCTGAGCGCACATACAGAAAATACTTAAGCGCGCTTACATCTTTGCGGCTTGTAAAAGCCACAGGCGATGTCAGGTGGCGAAGTTATAGTTTGGTTTGATATAACGCTTTT
>DAOVNB010000182.1 GCA_030630425.1 archaeon
CATGTGCTTTTGCTTCATTTACTGTGGATGCGTATTTGGTTTCTTTAGCAGATTTATATTTACTATGTGTGATGCCCAAAGAAAATCCAATAAGAACTGAAGCTACAACTGAAAAAAACAAAACTAATGATTCAATCATTTTATCCCCTCATATGAGTAATATAGTATAAATTCTGTGTTTAAGTCATATAAATAAGTTTCTGTGGGCTTTGTGCATGGGTTGAAACTTTGATTAATTATTCTTTCTTTTTTGCCTGTGCTTTATAGCTTACGGTGTTGTCTTTGTGCCGCGTAAGTCCTGCAGGATTGTCTATTTTGTCTTCGGGTTCTGGCATAAAACCAGCACAACTATTACCTAAAGGCGTATCGTAAACATTTACGTTTGGTGGCTTTTCACTAGTATTGGATGCCACATTGCCAACGTTTGTGTCTTTTCCGAGCACAACTTCCTGGTTTCCAGCAATTATTGACTTGATATTTGACTGTCCCGCAACAGTTACTGTTGGGTTTTCTTCGGCATCTGTATAGAGTTCATCCATTGGGCTTCCAGATATTTTCTGTCTAAAATTACCACTTGCTTTAATTTCATCAATGTTCGCGTCTTTGGACAATACATAACCACCGGCATGTACAGTACCGATGTTTGACTTGCCTGTTTTCTGCACATCCGGGCTATTTGTAAAACCAACACGAACCTGTCTTGTAGCAGTTATTGAACCTATTTTATTTTTTGGATTGTGGTCATGTAAACGAACATCTCCCCCATAACTTTCTATTTTTGCATTTTCTGGAAGTTGGGCGTCTACAATAAGTGCATCCCTATCAACACTTATTTTTGTTGGCTCGGTATCGCGCCCTTCGTGATATATAGTTGTATTATCGAGGATGATGTCTTTTGCCTTAATATTGGGTGCGCCATGAATATTAGATGTTCTAATTTTAACGCTTTGGTCCTCAAAATCTATATCGCCCCCTCCAGTAGATAATGCAACGCCTTTTAAATTATGGTATCTTATTGAAGAAGGCGCATCTGCATCCGAGCTTTTGGGGGGGCGGTATCCTTCTGCATGACCAATTCCCTCTAATCCTTTAGTATCCTTTGTATTGTAAACAGATATATCTTTTTCTGACGGATTTTGACCAACAATAATCTTTCCTATTTTTGCTGCCCAACCATCGCCGAAACCACTTTTAGCATGTGCTTTTGCTTCATTTACTGTGGATGCGTATTTGGTTTCTTTAGCAGATTTATATTTACTATGTGTGATGCCCAAAGAAAATCCAATAAGAACTGAAGCCACTACACTTACAAATAAAACTAATGATTCAATCATTTTATCCCCTCATCGTATGAGTAATATAGTATAAATTCTGTGTATAAGTCATATAAATAGTTTCTGTGGGGTTTTTGTACAAAAAGCACAAGAACAACAAACATTTAAAAAACTCTTTTTAGTTAATTCTGTTATCTTAAATCCTAATCGTGTCGAGGTCGCTTAGCCTGGTAGAGCGCCGGTCTTGAAAACCGGTGGGGCAACCCACGGGAGTTCGAATCTCTCCCTCGACGCCACTACCTTTATAAAGTTAATCCTTAACATATACACTACAAAATACTGCATCTTGTGGTCGCGCGAAGTTTTTGCTTTGTGCATAAATCGTTTCCATTTGATGTTTCTGTAATTTTTGTAAAAATATTTACGATTATGTGAAAAATATGGCTATGGATAAAGAAATAATACGGGTTATGGGTACTGACCTTGACGGAAACGCATCAGCAGCAATAGCATTGACTGCGGTAAACGGTGTCAGCTACAACCTTTCAAGAGCTGTTCTTCATATTGGCGGATATGATCACAGGAAAAAGCTAAAGGAATTCAGCGAAACTGATTTTGAAAAACTAGAGAAAATAATCAAAAATCCTGTTGAATCCGGAATCCCTTCATGGATGATAAACCGGCAGAAAGACTACAAAACAGGAAAGGACATTCATATAACCGGCTCAGACATAACAATGCAGCTAAGAGACGATATAAACCGGCTAAGAAAAATACGGTCTTACAGAGGTATCCGGCATGAGCGCGGACTTCCGACAAGAGGCCAGAAAACAAAATCATCTTTCAGACATGGCGCAACTGTAGGCGTTTCCAGAAATAAAGACGCAAAAAAAGGAAAGTAAAGTGATTAACTATGGGCGATCCTAAAAAATCAAAAAAGGCATATGCACGACCAAACAGGCCGTGGGACAAGGATAGAATTGAGCAGGAAAAAGAGCTCATGAAAAAATACGGCCTTAGAAGAAAAAAAGAAATCTGGAAAGCAGAGACAATACTTTCTGATTACCGAAGGCGCGCACGGGAGCTTATCGCAAACCATGACGACACTAAAGCAGACATACTTCTAAATAAGCTTTTCTCAATTGGACTCCTTGAAAAAAACGCAACACTTGACGATGTATTGGATCTTAAGGCAGAACAGTTTTTAGAAAGAAGGCTTCAGACAATAGCTGTAAAAAAAGAACTTGCAAACACACCCACACAGGCAAGGCAGTTTATTGTCCACGGGCATATAAGTGTAAATAATCAAAAAATAACAACACCTTCATATGTTGTAAAAATAGATGAAGAAAAAGACATTGCATTCGCTCAAAACTCCG
>DAOVNB010000158.1 GCA_030630425.1 archaeon
ATGCCTGCTCAGGATGCGCTTGACATTGCGACTATTGGCGGGGCTTGTGCTTTGGACCTGAATGCGGGAAAAATTGAAGTTGGCGCTCTTGCAGATATCATTCTTCTTGACAAAAAAGACATCTCTCTTGTTCCTGAAAATGATATTGTTTCAAATATTGTCTACAGCGCAAACGGGTCTTGTGTTGACACTGTAATTGTTGACGGGAAAATATTGATGCAGGGTCGGGAACTTACAACAATTGATGAAGATAAGATAAAAGAAAAAGTAGAACGGATTGCAAAAAAATTGTGTGTATGAATTCATTTCCCATACAAATTTCTCAAACTTTTGTAAGTATCTGCTGCGGTTGAGACAATGTAAAGGTTGTCGGGAAGCGTGTATTTGTTTGTGGGTGGGCCGGATGCATATTTGTCCGCGGTTCCGCCGTATTTTAATGATGGGGTGCTGCTTTGTGCAGGTATTGGGGCTTCTGTATTTTCCATCTTTATTGTCTCTAATACTTCAGGCGGAAGGGATAAGAATTGTGATGGGGTCATCTTTACATCTTTCATCAGGACCCATGAAAAAATCGTGCCTTCTATTTTTGCTAAAGCCATATTTATACCCTCAAGCTTTGCCCAGAGAAGTATTGTTTCGCTAAAATCCGTCTCTTCAAAAAAGGCGGCGTTTATGTATGAAAGATACATGTTTGCTTTTTTAAAATTTGCCTTCTCAAGCTTGCTTCCGTGAAACCTGCTGTTTGACAAGTCTGCATTCTCAAAATTTGCACCATTCAAATCCGCAAAATCAAATGCCGCGTTTCTAAGTACTGCATTTGCAAGTATTATGCCGGGAATAGTTTTTCCTGAAAAATCGGCTTCTTTTATGGTTATCCCTGTAAAATCCCTGCGGCCTTTTTTGTATTCGTCAAGCACGAATTTTGTATCAACAACTTCAGCCGATTTAGGTCCTGTATCCGCTAAATCAATTACTGAGCCTATAATTTTCGCGCTTTTAAAATCGCTTGACTTCAAATTTGCATTCCTGAATGTGGTCGTCGTTATATTTGCCCCTGAAAAATCAGAATACAAAAGAAGAGCTTCTTCAAATGATGTGTTTTCTATTTTTGCGTTCTTGAAGTTAGTGTCTGAAAGCTCGGCGCCTTTAAAATTACAGTTTTTGATAATGGCTCCTGAAAAATCAGTTTTGGCCATTTTTGCGCGGGAAAAATTAAGTCCTGAAAGTGTCTTTCCCTTAAAATCCGCGCATACCGAAACTATGTCCGAGAAGTCTGTTATGCCGTCGCTCGCTTCTTTTATGACATCTTCTGCTTTTAAGTGGCGGACAAGAATTTTTGGAAACTCTTCTCCTACATTCGCATCCATAACAAAATATTGTTTTTTTGCATTTATATTTTGATGCCACTAAGAGGTTTTTTCAAAAGTTATATTAACAACCTTCGCCAATTTTTATAACAGGATATTATATCGAGATATTGAGGGATACAATGAACAAGGACAAAAAACCAAAAAACAAGCTGAAACAAAAAAAGAAAACAACAACTGTGCCTAAAAAAGCGATTCCAGACAAAAAACCGATTAAAACACAAAAAACAAAAAACAATCCAACCCCGGCGGCCAAAAAACAGGCACAACAAGATAAGAGAAAATCCATTAAAGCAAGCCCTCCTACAAAAAAACAAATAATCAAAAATCCAAAAACAGTGAAAAAGCCAAACCACAAAATAACTAAAAAAACCGTGAAAAAAACAACCCATAAAGAAGAAACGCATATGAACCTCCTTGAAACCTACAAGATTTCAGCAGACAATGTTGAAGCAACCATTGAGATAAAAACAACGGAAACAGAATATATCCCTCTTTATTTTCTTATGCGCCCGGAGATGAGTGTGGCAACGCATGCTATTCTAAACACTATGCGTGATGAGCTTATCACAATGGTCAATTTGTCTGTAAAGGAATTTGTTGACCCTTCCGCACTTGCAACAGTCAAGGAAAAATTCATAAAAAAGGCAATGGAATTGATGGAAAAATACCTCCCATATGCCTCAAACAAAGACAAGGAACTTCTTTCAGGAAACTTAATTCATGAAATGCTCGGGCTTGGGGACATTGAACTCATTCTTGCTGACCCGGACTTGGAAGAGATTGTCATAAACGGTCATAAAGAGCCATTGTGGGTGTACCACAAACATCATGGCTGGGTAAAGACAAACATAACGCTTAAAAATGAGGACCAGGTGTACAATTATGCTTCCGCAATAGGGCGGCGCGTGGGGCGGCAGATAACAAATCTCGACCCCCTGATGGATGCACATCTTACAACAGGCGACAGGGTAAATGCAACGCTATTCCCCATATCCACCCAGGGAAACACAATCACAATAAGAAAATTTTCCCGATCCCCCTGGACCATAATACACTTCCTTGAGGCAAAAACACTTACAAAAGAAGTTGCGGCACTTTTGTGGCTTGCAATACAGTATGAGCTTAACATACTTGTTGCAGGGGGCACTGCTGCAGGAAAAACATCTATGCTTAACATACTAATGCCGTTTATGCCTCCGAACCAGAGGATTATATCCATTGAAGATACACGGGAGATAAACCTGCCAAAGTTCCTGCATTGGGTTCCTTTTTCGTCCCGTGAGGCAAATCCTGAAGGAAAAGGGGCGGTTACTATGCTTGACCTTCTTACAAACGCGCTTCGTATGAGGCCTGACAGGATTATTATAGGTGAAATCCGTAGGGCAAAAGAAGCAGAAGTCATGTTTGAAGCAATACGAACAGGGCACTCGGCATACGCCACATTCCATGGGGATAAAGCAACAGAAGTCTATAAACGGCTTACAAATCCCCCGATGAATCTTCCTGATGCGTTTTTAAGCGCGCTGCATCTTATTGTCGTCC
>DAOVNB010000032.1 GCA_030630425.1 archaeon
AAGAGCTGAAATGGGTTGACGAATTTGTTCCAGGGACAAGGATTATTTATGACAAAGCAACAGGTTTGTGGCAATATACAAAAAAGCTTGGAGAGAACTTGATAGACTCGTTTGCTAAATGGATAAGCAATCTATTCAAAAAAATCATTATTGAAGGAACAGAGCATTGGTCAGATGATGCGCTTAAGGGAATTGAGAGTCTTGCCGCTAAATCAGGCAGTAAAGACTCTGCAGAGAACTTTAAAAAAACATTAGTTCAGTTCTATGGAGATGAATATGCTCAAAAAATAGCTGGAGGCATCACAAAACTAAAAAATAAAAATATAAATGGGCTTGATGATACAATCAACCGAATAATAGCTGCAGGAACTAACGAGGGCAATCTTAAAGGTATTGCTTTTGAAATAGAGGTAGCTTCACATTCAAGCTATATAGATAATGCTGAATGGATTGGCAAACTCATAAAAGATGGTAAAATCGATGTTACGGATATTGATGTTCTTTTGAAAGACGGGACCATTATTGAAGTAAAAAATAAACATTATCTTGATGCTACAGAGGCAATTAAAGACATAGATGTAAAAATCGTTAATCTGAACCGGGCAAAAGGGATTGATCAAAATTTGGGGGATATAAATTTTTTATTCAAACAAGATATCCCTGCCGGTGCAAAAGATCACCTTGATTTGCTAAAAAAAGAGGGACAAATAAATTCCTGGGGGCTATTTAATGACTGAAGATATAATCATTAAGTTTTTTACAAAACCAAGAAAAATGGAGTTTTCTTTAGTAAAATCAGTGGTAGATAATTGTATTTCTAATAATTCCACATATGCCGAAGATCGAGGATATACCATTTTAAAGAATTACGAAAACCGTAAAGGAACAATTGAAGAAGCAATTGACACCCTATCTAAAGATGCGGGCGGGTGGCTTAGTTTCAATCACGACACTCTTTATTTATATCACATTAGTATTGAGCCGCAAAAAATAGAAAAAAGAAAACTAGGAAATATAGGAATTTCCACATATGGGGGAAACATCGCAGATGAAGAACGCGGACCAAAAACATCAGAACAACTTATCAATATAGCGAAATCAATCTGGAATTCTCTTGATAAAAAACCGATTTACGGCTACGGGGATGATGTTTACAATTTACCCATAGAAACCGGTCCACATCCAAACGATGATGACATCATTGCTTTGGACATCCCAATAAACAAATTCTGGCTCAACTTCTACAGCAAAGATATTATTGAAAAATTCGGCGAAGATGCGCTTAGGGAAAAAGAAAAAGGATACAGGACAGAAAAACTTAACGACGGCCTTTTGGTCATAACAGATGTCGTGCCAACATCATACAAAGGCGGTTGGAAAGAAAAATAGTGATTCAATGAACTCAAAAAATATAGCAAAACTGTTTGTAATCATAACACTTATACTCTTTGCTGCACAAACAGTTTTTGCTGAAAGCGGGATTACGGTAACAACTATTTTCGGCCAGATAAACGAACAGCCAAAAATGACAGTCTTATCAACAGCACAGCCGGATAAAATAACTCCTGCTCTTAAAAACGAGATAATGGATAAAGGACCTGAAGAAAAAATAATAGTACTTCTTGAAGTTGAGGACACAAAGAATGCCGGAATAACAAGCACAGGTTCAAAACCACCAAAAACCGAGGTACTGAAAAAATTTGCTGAAAGAAAAACAAAATTAAACAATGCCGCAAATTACGCAAAATCCCTAGGCGCAACTGTTCGTGGAGAATACCCGATAGGAAACATAGTTTCAGTCGAGATTGAAAAAAGCAAGTTAAAAGAACTTACAAAAGCAGGCGAAATCAAAAAAATCTGGCCCAATAAAAAAGTATATCCTGTTCTTGACATAAGCGTGCCGAATATAAATGCTCCTGACCTTTGGGCTAAAGGACTTACAGGCTCAGGTATTAAAATCGCAATTTTAGACACAGGTATTGACAAAACCCATCCAATGCTTCAGGGAAAAATTATAAAAGAAGAATTTTTTTCAGGAACAGATATCACTCCATGTAATGGACACGGAACCCATGTCGCAGGAATAGCAGCAGGAACAAAAGCAAACAGTGGATTATACAACGGCGTTGCGCCAGAGGCCCTTATTATGAACGGCAAGGTTCTTGGCGAAACTTCTAATTGCTATGGATATGAAGACCAAATCATCGCCGGCATAAACTGGGCTGTGGACCCTGACGGAAATCCGTTTACAGACGATGGCGCCGATGTCATAAGCATGAGTCTTGGCGGGGCATATTCAGATCCTTTTGGTGCACAAAGCATGGCAATAAAAGATGCTGTTGACACAGGAGTTGTTGTTATTGTTGCAGCAGGGAATTGCGGTCCGTGCGGGTCCTGCAATGGTTATGTGGGTGTTGAAACCCCGGGAGTCGTACCTTATGCCCTAACTGTTGGTGCTGTAAATGACGAGAGCGAATATGCATGTTTCTCGGGTGGAGATGTAATCGAAGATGTAGGTATAAAACCCGATGTGGCAGCTCCAGGCATCAATATAATGTCTTCTTTGCCGGAAAACAAATACGCTTCCTTAAGCGGAACATCAATGGCAACGCCGCATGTTTCAGGAGCCGCAGCGCTTCTGATCCAGGCAAACCCGCAAATAACCCCTGAACAGATAAAGGCGCTTTTGGAATACACAGCAACAGACCTCGGGGATGCAGGAAAAGACATAAAATACGGCTCTGGCCTTATTAATCTTTTGGGCATAACAGATGCGAAAATGGTTGCAACGCCTGATACAATAACAGACACTGTAACTCTAAGCAATCTATTCAAAAAAGAAATTGCGCTCTTTAACTACGGCGCAAAAAGGATACTTATATCAGACATTACAACAGACGGAAAAACAGCAACAAATTTCACGCAGGCATTCTACCTCGAACCCATGGAAACAAAAGATATCCTGATTGAAATAAACCCCGCGCTTGTCGGTCTTGGAACGTTTAACGGATATGTTGAAATATCCTCAAACAGCACAACACCAGTAATCACAATACCCATAACCCTTACCGTATATCAAAGCGAAGAGCCGGTGATATATGATGTCCAGATGCCGACTGTTGTTTTCAAAAAAGACATAATATCAATAACCGTAAACACATCAGACAACGGGGAAGTAACATCTGTTACCGCCCACATAACAGCACCTTCAAATGACATAATTAATGAGTCATTAAAAGAAGATGCAGATGGCTTATGGAAATCAACTTTTGTTGCTGAAAACACAACAGGAAAATACACTGTTCAAATAGAAGTCATCGACAATGAAGGGTATAAAAACACATACAACACAGAATATGATGTAATTGGTTTTATCCTGTCCATACCTGACGAACTAGTTGCAGGAAAAGAATCAAACTTTTCAGTGCAGTACAAGAACATAAAGGAAAATGACTCGGAATTTTATCTTGTATATGCAATAACAGACGAGCTGGATATTCTTAAAAAACTAAACAATGCAGGCGTAAGAGATATAATAGGTGGCGGGACTGCATGGTTCAACTGGAGTTGGAAACCGGAAAAAACAGGGACTTATGCTCTAAGGACTTATATTTATGAAAACCAAACAGTTCTGGAATATATCGAAAAAAACATAACTTCCCTTGTTGAAGACATCGCAGGAATCAACAGTGTTGCAATTACGCCAAACAGTGTAGAGAAAGGCAAAAACATAACAATTACAGTTTCTGCACAAAACAATGATACATGCACAATAAATGGCACAGTTGAGCTCAACATACGCGACTCTGTTCAAAAAGTTGTGTCCGTCATATTGCTTGAGACAAAAAACATGACAGCCCTTACAGAAACAGTTTTCGAATATGAAATGCAGGCGCTTCTTCCGGGCGGAAATTACACTCTGGTTACAAAACTCCATTACGGAAACAGGATTGAAGAAAAAATCACGCCTTTTGAAATAATAACTCCTAAAAGCGGAAAAATAACATCAATAGATATTCCGTCGTTTGAAGTCGAAGCAAAAAAAACCATAAGCATGTCTTTCGAAAACACAGGAAATACCCCCTTAAATGCAGAAATAACCGGAGAAATAATTGAAGGACAATTATATGATGCACAAACAAACACCTTTGAAAGTTATGGAACTGAAGCGCAGCTTCAATTTGACACGCCCGGAGAAAAAACTGTCTATGTTCTAATTCCAAAAGATTCGACGACAAAGTCAGCAACATTAAATGTTGTAGGGCTGGAAAATCCGACGTACCCTGAAAACATAAATTTGGACATAGGAAACAACAGCATTGCTGAATGGCAGGGAATAGGGCAATACATTGGAAATGGCTGGTATGTCAAAAAAGACTCCTTGGGAAGGGAACAATGGAAAGAACTATGGGGATTCAACAATTATAGCTTATTTGATGTCGAACTTCCAAAAAACGCAGGCATCAACACAGGAACATTTGAAATAAAAGGTTATCAAAAGGTTGATTTTAACCAAAAAATTGATAAGATTCCTGTTGCTAAGTGGGATAAAAATAACGGGGAGCTGGCAAATAATGGAACATGCTTGTGGGTACGGCGAACCGGAATAAGTGGTTTCGGAACATCTTATAGGATAGTGTCTATAACAGAGGGATTTGTTGATATTTGGATGGCAGATGACATGGTGTTTTCCAACGGAATATATGCCAACAATGATTACATATGGATAATTTACAATGTTTTTAGCGGAACGGACAAAATTACAAGATATTTTGCAAACAAAACTGAAGATTACACATTCAATGTGTGTGAAACAAATAATCAATCATCAGGCATCGTGGTTGTAAATGATTACATTTACATAGGCGACACATCCAAAAAAATATACAAATACTCATTAAACGGAACATTTATAGAATCAAACAATATTGATGAATGCACACCTTACGACATAGCACATAAAGATTCAACTTTTTACATATCAGATTACCAGATAAATGCTGTTTGCGAATATGATGATTTTGGCAATGATTATATCGAAACATTCACGAAATTTGACCCCGAAAATGACCAGATTAGAGGAATAACCTACGATGGCAACCACATTTGGATTTCTGACAGCAACTCAACAGGAACAGAAGACCTGTATGTATACAAGTATGGATTCAAACAGATAGATAACCCAAAAATAGATATCAAAAATGATGGAACTTTTGACTGGATATGGAGTGGAGAACTAACAGAGACCAATGGAACACAAACAATAGAAAGCACAACAGGAATGCAGGAATACATAAACTTATGTACACCGGATACAAAAGGTCTTTGCAAAGTTCCAATAAAAATACAGGTAAATGCAAGCACAGGAATCCTTGAAATATCAAACATAAACATAACATACACAATCCCAAAGCCGGACATAAAAGACTCTATCCAGCAATACATCGACTCATGCACTCCTGACGCTTCCGGCAACTGCATTGTGCCAATAACTGTTCACTCAGACACAAGCGGTATTGTGCTTTTAAAGGACCTGAATATCGAATATTCTATAGGCTCTGAAAATACTGTTATTGACTACATCCACTTTGGAACTGGCGAAATAAATGCAACAGAAACAGAAACATTCGAAAGCAACTGGACAGCCCCGAAAATAGCAGGAAATTATACTTTGTATACAAAAACAGATTATGAAGGAAACACAATAGAAAATTATACCTTCTTTGAAGTCAAGGATATATTCGCTCCAAACATAACATCTGTAGTATTCCCCGCAACAATTGCAGAAAATGAGCCATTCATTGTACGGGCAGACATAACGGACCACAGCATAATAACTTTAGCAAAACTCGTGGTTACAGACTCGAATGGCAATTCATACGAAAAAGTGCAACCATCAATGCAAAATGGATTCAAAAACTACTTTTTGGAAACAAGTATTCCGGGAACATATACTTTCCGCATCGAATCTTGTGATGAGCACGCCAACTGTGCTGTAAGCCCGGATTATACCTTCGAGGTTTTGTATTGTGAAGGCACACCAATACTTGTCATAAATACAAAATACAGCAATGAAAGCAATGCATTTACAGATGCTCTTCAAAATGATTACTGCGTGACCCGATGGAACAAAGCAGATATTGAAAGCCCTGATTTAGGCTACCTTAAAAGGTTTGATGCTGTTGTCTTTTCAACTGAAGACACTACAGGCATAAGCCTGACAGAATACGACACAGAGCTCATGAAGAATTATACCTCTACGGGCGGGCGCCTGCTTCTGGAAGGAGACGACATTCTTTTCAGATTTACGATTAACGCAAGAAATATAACGCACGCAAGTCTTTTAAAAGACTTGATTTATACCGCAGCGGCAATAGAATCCTCAAATACAACTTCCAAAAACAAAACCATACTCAAAACACTGGAGCACCCGATAACAAAGAATTTGCCTGAAGAACTATCATTCAACATAACGCATTCCGCATATCCTGATGCTTTGATTCCTATTGACAGCGCAAGCATTGCAGATTGGAGCGATGGCGGTTCTGCATTTGTTATCTATAATGACCTTGTAAACACCGGTGCTATGACAGCATATATCCCGTTCAATATAAACGCCATAGAAGAAAAAGACAAGATGATAAAAAACACTGTTGAATGGCTTCTTACAAGTGAAAATAATCCAAACATAAAAATCAGCTCTGTTGTAATTGAAGAACCGGTTATAGAAGAT
>DAOVNB010000111.1 GCA_030630425.1 archaeon
CGGACATCATTAGGGATAGGTTGAGAAGAAACAGAAGATATTATACCTTCACCCATATTTGTTGTTTGGCTTGAAGCTTTTAAATCCATCGTTTTTTGTGCAACTACTTATCAATTACAATCAAACACTTTCCAAAACTTTCTTCACTTTGTCCTGTCCTATTGATTCAATCAGGCCGGAAAGCCTTGGGCCCCGGTCTTTGGATAGAAGCGCTAAGTATGCGGCTTTAAAGAATTCCTTTGGAGATATCTCATTGCCCGAAGAGATCTTTTTGAATTCGTCAAACATTTTGTCTTCTGAAAGTTTTTTGCATAGCGCGCCTGCAAGGTCCTTAAGCGCTTTTTTCTGTGAATCTGAAAGTTGCTTTTTGACATTGTCGGGCACTTTACTATTTACTACAAATTTGTTTTCATCGGGCGCGAATTCAGTTACCCATTTCTTTACAAATTCAAGCCGTCCGGTAACATATTTTTCATCTTCTTTTGAAAGCTTTGATGAAAGATGCCCTGTTGATTTTAGGGATTCAATGACTGCTGAAATATTCGGCAGAATCTGTATCAGCATTGCCGCGTGGGTGAATGGCACTTGAGGCGGCATTGTTTTTCTTGTCGGGCCTACATGTGAGAGTTCATAGACTCTTTTTTCATGCTTAAGTTCCCGTTCGTTTTCTATTTTTTCCTTGTTGTAATATATTCTCTCAGTTTTATCGTATGCCTCAAAAAGAAGAATCATCTTGTTTGTGCCGATAGGGTCGAAGTCAATTACAGCTCTAGGACGGGTCTTTATCAAAAGGTATCGAAGCATGTTTGCAGGTGCGTAATCAGTCATCTCGGCGAAACTTATTCCACGCCCTTTTGATGTGCTCATCTTTTTGCCGCCGATTGTAAAAAATTCGTATGCTTCACCGGGTTCTGTTCTTGTTGAAGGATAGGGGGGTGGGTAGTTGAATACCTCATCTGAAATGGCAATGGCTACAGAACGGGAGCCTCCTTTTGAGAAATGGTCTTTTCCTGCGGTTTCCATTATTACGCCATGAGTCGGCCACTTGGCGGCCCATTCAACTTTCCATGGGAATTTGCCCCCGCCATTATACGGGCTTCTTTCACCCTCATAGCCGCATCCTTTAGCCCATGGGACAATGTCTTCCATGCATTTGTATTTTATGACTTCGCGTTTGGAATCCCATGCGGTAACAAGAGTTGTGGCAATTTTGCCGCATTTCTCGCATAATGGGTTAAAAGGGAATCTTTCTGTTCCTATTGAGCCTTTTCTTGAGAATCTTTTGTATATCTCGCGAATCTTGTCCGCATTGTCGAGTGCAATCTTTATTGTGCGATTGAATTTGCCGTCAATATAGTCCGCACCTGTGCTTGCAAGCTCGCATTCGATTCCGAATTCCTTGAATTTGTCTGTGCACTGTTTGAAATAATACTCGGCATAGCTTTTGTTTCCGGCAACAGGGGATGGGATGTTTCTGAAAGGGACGCCTAAGTATTTCTCGTATTTTTTGAAATCAAGATAATTTGGGACCTTGTCAAATGGGTCCATATCATCTGAAGAAAGTGTGAATTTTGCATTAAGCCCGCGGTCTCTTAGTGCCTTTGCAATGGCGTCGTGTATTATCCACCCACGGCCTGCGCCTATATGTATCTTTCCAGATGGCGTTTTTTCATCATAGACGAAGAATCCTGTTTTTTTGACAACTTCTTTTAATATGGGGTCTTTTTTTGAGCGTTCTTCAATCTTTTCTGCAAAAGAGTCTGCCCAGTGCTTAAATGTTTTTTCGTCTTTTTTAGCCATATGTTTCACCTGTAGTGAGAAATATCTTCGCCAAGATTTATATTAATGTGGTTGGTTGGTGCAAAAGCAATAAAATATTACCTAACAATCCATTATTATGACACAAATAGGCGTTCGTGCATTTGAGGACAATGTAATACACATATCCGATCTTAATGTAGATTATTTTGAAGTTGCAGTGAGGCCAGAATACAACACAATAGGCCAAATAATTCCTGAAACAAACCTTAAAGCATATGAACGCATCAAAGATAAAATCCGTGGAATCCACGGCGCTTTTTGGTCTCATGGCATCAATTTTATGGACGAGACACTTGTTGAAAAAAACAGACACGCAATAGAATTGGCTTTGAATGCAGCAGATTGTTTTGAAAACTGCGAATATGTGAATTTCCATCCGGGCTATCTTGTAAATAAAAAATGCGGTATTGAGAACCTCTACGCCCTTATGAGCGAATATGATGATAAAAGATTAACCCTTGAAATAGTGCCTTTTCTTGCATATCCTGAAAGGTATGAATTCCCCCTATACACAGTTGAAGACTTGTGTAAATTAAAAAATAAAACCGGCAAAGAAATATTAATTGATGTCGGCCATGCAGCAATCACCTCACGAATTAAAAATTACAACCCTCTTGAGTACTGCAACCAATTAATCAGGGAATTGAACATAAATATTATGCATGTGGCCGATAATGATGCGAGTGACGATGGCTGTAACGATTTCCACATGCATATAGGTGAGGGCGAGGTGCCTATTGAAGAAATATTGGCTCAAAACAAAAATCAAATAAAATACGCAACGCTTGAAGTCAATGGATTAAATACTGAAGATATTAATGTGGTAAGAAACTGGCTAAGTGGTCTAAACCAACCATAACTTTTAAAAAGCTGACATACCTAAGTATATTTAATTCTAATTCTCTTTAGAACCAAAGTGAAGTTTATCGTTATATGAGAGGAGAAAAATATGTTTGAAATTGCAACGATTGAAGATATTGTCCGGGTTGAGCCCGAATTTATCGGCGGGAAAAAAGAAGAAGCAGTGCAGAAAAGCCTTGCCCAGAAATATGAGAACAAAATACTTGAAAATAAAGGCGTTGTCCTTAAAATAAACAGTGTTGATGAGGTTGCCGGCGGAACGATAAAAGTAGAAGATGCTGGGATATATTATACTGTTAAATACAGTGCTTTAATGTCCATACCGAGACTTCATGAAATCATTGAGGGCGAAGTTGTGGATATTACAGATTTTGGCGTATTTGTGCGATTTGGCCCTGTTGACGGACTCTGCCATATTTCCCAGATACTAAATGATTACATAGGCTTTGATAAGAAAACAGAAGTCCTTGCAACAAAAGATGCAAGCAAGACATTGAAAGTCGGCGACATTGTGCGCGCAAGGATAATTGGCATAAGCCTTGAGAAAAAGGAAGTCAATAAGATTAACCTTACAATGAGGCAGCCAGGTCTTGGGAATATTGCATGGATTGAGCAGGACAAGCAAAAAAAAGCAGAAGAGGACAGTAAAACGAAAGTTGATAATAAAACGAAAGCTAAAAAATAGTAAATAGGTGTTTTTATGACTGGTGAAAAAGCATGCAGGGCATGCAAACGGCTTGTTGAGGGGAAAGAGTGCGTAGTCTGCAAAGGAAAAGACCTGACAAGAAACTGGAAAGGGGTTGTTATCATTTATGATCCTGAATCAGAAATTGCGAAAAAATCAGGGCATACGGTTCCCGGAAAATACGCGCTGCAAATAGTTTAAAGGTGGTTTTATGGAAATAGACATAACTGATGACAGGAAAAACCCGCTAATGGAGCGAAGAGATATTCAATTTTTTATAGCACATGAAGGTATTACTCCGAGCAAAAAAGAGCCTGAGAAAGAAATTGCAGAAAAGCTTAAAGCTAAAGAGACCCATGTTGTTGTGACTCATGTTTACCAGGGTGCCGGCAGATGGGATGTAAAAGGCATCGCAAAGATATACGACAAGGCAATAAAGGAAGAG
>DAOVNB010000129.1 GCA_030630425.1 archaeon
AATGTGCGTTATTTCATCAATCTCTTCAAAATTCAGATAAACAACCGGTGCTTTTGGAGTAATGTATACTCCTTTGTAGAATGGAGTAAATTCCACGCGGCAATTATTCAAGTCAAAATAACAGCTTCCCAGATTTTCGCCCAACCTTAATGACCTTCTGCATTTATCACCATCAAGACCATAAGGGCATGAAGAACTATGGATTATGAGCTTCTTCTCACGAATGGCTTTTCTGCGAATATGTTGCTTTTCTAACTTAGTATAATAATATATTTTTTCATCCAAATAATAATCTCGCATATTCTTGTTTTTCTTATGTTTTTTCATGCTTTCTTCAATTGTTCTTAAATGCCTCGTTGTAGTTTGCATTTCAGCTTCAATTTCCTCTTTATCTTCTGAGAGAACAGAATCATATTCGTTTACTAATGAGTCCCATTCATTATTTGAGAAATTGAATTCGTCCATGCTGAGTTCTGTATCATTTGAATATAAAAGTCCGGCCAACTTTTTGTAGAATGTTTCACCTCTGCTTATAAGATGCTCATTTTTTAGAAAAGCGCTCATGTTCATCTTTGAATACGCAACATGCTCTTCTATGTGGATGGCATCATCTACACCCACCACTTTGCATGATAAGTTTTTTTCTGTGAATTCCCTATAGATATCGTATCCGGAAAGCCACATTTTTTTTGTCGGGCTTGATGCCAAAATCCACAACGAGTGGTTTTTCAGCGGGGTTTGTTGTGATGTAAATGAACTAATTGAACTGCATTTTCTTATAAATGGTGTTAATGCCGGCCACACGAATTCAAGTGTTGATGGATGAATATACTCGTTTGCAATATCCCCAAAAACAAGGTATGTTTCCAATTCATCTTCTACTCTTTTGATTATTCCTTCATGAATTAATTTTTCTACGTCTTCCTCTTCTACTTTCCTGCCAACCGCTTCTGTCAGGTTAGCATAAAGGTTGTGGCTTTCCAAAACACTTTGATTTTGGTTTGCGCTTATCGCAAGCAATAAACCATACATTATTTGGTCTTCTACATCTAAAAGAGATTCTGTTTCAAACAAGTCAGATTTGTTGTCCATATACAATCAACCATGTAACTATTGCTAAATAGTAATAGATTTATTTAAATGTTTCTTTTTTTGTATTCATATAAAAAAACCATTATTAAGGTCTGTTTATATGAAAATCGGTTCCGCAAACATCAAAGGAAAAGTAGTATTGGCTCCTATGTGCTCAGTTACAACTTTGCCATACCGTATCTTATGTAGGAAATACGGCGCTGCCGCCGTGTGGTCCGAGATGATTGACGCAGATGGCCTTTTCTACAAAAAGCACAGGACGCCAAAGACATTTATGACTTTAGCAGATGAAAAACCTGTTGTAGCCCAGCTTTTCGGCTCAAATGTTGAGAATCTGGTAAAAGCAGCAGAAGTCATACTTCAGGATCCGGTGGATATCATTGACATCAACATGGGCTGTCCGTCGTTCAAGCTTGCAAGGAAAAATGCAGGGGCAATAATGCTTGAGGATACAGAACTGATAAAAGATGTTGTCACATCACTTTCAGGCTCAATTGACACACCCGTTACCGCTAAAATCCGCCTGGGGTTTGATTCTGCAAAAGACACAGTAAAAATTGCAAAAACAATAGAAAAAGCAGGAGCATCGGCGATTACAGTCCATGCAAGGACAATGAAGGCAAAATACACAGGAGAGGCAGACTGGAGCATGATAAAAAAAGTAAAGGATGCTGTCAGCATACCTGTAATCGGCAACGGCGATGTAAGAACACCGGAAGATGCCAAAAAGATGCTTGAAGACACTAAATGCGACCTTGTAATGATTGGGCGCGCTGCAATCGGCAACCCATTTATTTTCAAAAGGTGCAACCATTATCTTGAAACAGGCGAAATTCTGTCAGAACCAACCGCGCATGAGAAAGTTGAGGCATATGACACTCTATGCGATTTGATGGACAAATACTATGAGCCTCAATTGAAAGATTACAGATTCCATGCATGTTGGTTCACAAAGAACCTTGCAGGCGGAAGAGAATCAAGACTTGCCATCACCAAATGCGAAACCAAAGACGATATTAGAAGGATTTTGGGGACGCTTGACAATCAAATCCCTACCAAAAAAACCCCTGCAAAAACAATCAGTATCCCTAAAAGCTTGTGCCCGTAAAATTTCTCTTTAAGAAATAACACGGCTATTGCGAATATAAACACAGACTGGATGCCTCCAAGCGGATATACTTTTGATGCATCTTCAATTGAAAGTGCCAGAAAAAGAAGAGCTGTGGCAAGAGCGCCGAAAAATGAGGCTGCAAATATTCTTTTAAATCCCTGCTTAAAGTAACCTGGAGTTTTTAGGCTGGCTTTTCTAAAAATAATATTGTATGCGAGCAAAAAAAGAGCAGAAGAAAAATACATCAAAACGCCAAGGGTTATAGGCTCGGCATTGAACAAGAGAATTTTTGTAAGAAGCGAGCCAAACACAACTAAAATAACCATAAAAACAGCAAGTATTAATCCTTTGTCAGGCCGGGGAATTGAAAAACTCTTTTCTGACAAAATCAGATAAATGCCTCCAACAATCAGAAAAACACCAGCATAATTAAGGGCATTAACCGTTTCATTCAAAAGAAAAACAGAGCCCAAAAAAACAAACAGAATTATTGAAGAAATCATGAAAGGTGCAATTGTGGCAACATCTTTCAGTTTGAGGCTTTTGAAATAAAGCACTCCTGCCAAAGCATAAGTCCCTCCAAGAAGAAGCGCGCCCAAAAGAACATTAAATGTAAACTTAAGCTCAAAAAACAAAAAACCAATTGCAAGCAATATAACGCCGTCAAGAAACATCTTTATTGTGTTTGTCCTTAAAGCCCCATACTGCCGGTTCATCATGTCTTTATCAATTGTTGTAGAAATTGCAAAAGACAGGTAACTTAAAATTCCAAGCAAAAGCCATAGTTCCATAAGCAGATATTGTGTTTTAGCGACCTATAAAGATTTTACATGTCGCGGCATAGTTCAGCAACGCTTTGTCCGGCACTTTTCCAAAAATCTTTCTTTTCAATTATTTTCTTAGTATATTCTGCCTTTTTCTCAAATTCATCCCTGTTCTCAAGAACATACACAACAGTATCACCAAGCGCTGTTGAGTCCTGTGGCTCAACAATTGTAATTCCTTCATCGAAAAGTTCAAGTGCGCCTGTGTTTTTTGTAGCCACTACAGGGCAAGAGAAAAGAACAGCATCAAGAACAGTTATGCCGAACGGCTCATAAATGGAGGGAGATACAAAAACAGTTGATGTTGAATAAAGTTCAGATAGCTTTTTTTTTGAAACAAATCCTAAAAACTCAAAAGAATCTAAAACTCCTAAAGTATTAGCGAATGATTTTAAAGATTCTTCAAGTTCTCCTGT
>DAOVNB010000097.1 GCA_030630425.1 archaeon
AGAAAAGGCACTTCGAAAAGATCATAATGTAAAAGAAGGGCAGGAAGATTTTATTGTGGCAACTGCAGAGCAATTGATTGAAGGGTTTAATAACATACTTCTTGTGGTGCAGGCAGTTCTTGTAGGTATTGCGGCAATCTCTCTTATTGTGGGCGGTATAGGAATAACAAACACGATGTATACATCTGTTGTAGAGCGTACACGCGAAATTGGTATTATGAAGGCAGTTGGCGCGAAAAATTCAGACATAGTATCTATTTTTTTGATGGAGTCCGCCATGCTTGGTTTTTTTGGGGGGATGCTTGGGATTCTAATCGGGCTTTCTGTAAGCAAGGCAGTTGAGATTGCAGCAGTATACGCAGGAGTCAGTGTGCTTAAGGCATATTTTGGATATGAACTTGTAGTGGGTGCTCTTGTTTTTTCAATGGTTGTGGGTGTGGTATCCGGAGTGCTTCCTGCCAAAAGCGCAGCCAAATTAAATCCTGTAGACGCATTAAGGAGTATGTTATAGATGATTACGGATTATTTTTCATACGCATTTAAGAACCTGAAACATAGAAAAACAAGAACTTGGCTCACAATGATAGGTATTGTCATAGGGATTGCTGCAGTTGTTTCCATAATATCTCTTGGTCAGGGGCTTAAGGATGTTGTTTTGGGGCAATTCGAAGATATGGGTGCAGACAAGATAATGGTCCTTCCGGGAGGAAGTATGTTTGGTCCAGGTACCGGAACATCTGTCTTGCCATTGACACAAAAGGATTATACTGCTGTGCAAAGGACAAAAGGCATTTCAGCTGTTGCAGGAATGACATATACATCTTCACAGGTTACATTCAAGGATGAAACAAAATATACTTTTGTAATAGGATTGCCGCTTGATGCTGATTCACGAAAAGTTTTCAACAGCATGCAGAGTTTCAAGCTTGATTATGGCAGGGACCTTAAAGAAGGAGATTGGAATGTTATTGTAATTGGGTCTTCTGTTGCAAAGGATAACAAGCTTTTTGAAAATGGGGCCCAACCGGGCAATAAATTAACTATTAATGGTGTGGATTTTAAAGTGATTGGCGTTTTAGAACCCATAGGTAATGAACAGGATGACCGGCAGGTATATATAGATCTTGATAGAGAACGAAAATTATTCGGAACTGAAGACGAGTATGATATGCTTTTTGCTCAGGCAAAACCAGGTCTTGATGTGGGGGAAGTTGCAGAGGATGTAAAAAAGACACTAAGAAAATCAAGGGATTTGAAAGAAGGAGAAGAGGATTTTTTGGTGCAGACAACGCAGCAGATTCAGGAAAGCTTTAACGCAATATTTAGTGTAGTTCAATGGTTTTTGATAGGAATCGCTACAATATCTATTGTTGTAGGCGGGGTTGGGATTATGAATACCATGTATACTTCAGTTCTTGAAAGGACCTATGATATAGGTATCATGAAGGCAGTTGGCGCGAAGAATTCAGACATCCTTATGCTCTTTGTAATAGAAGCAGGAACACTTGGGGCTGTTGGGGGTGTCGGAGGGGCTATACTCGGCGGCGGATTAGCCATGATAGTTGAGATTGCATCAACAAGTGCGCTTGGAATGGAACTCTTAAAAGCGCATTTGGGTTTTGAGCTGATACTGGGCGCCATATTGTTCTCTTTTGTTGTCGGCATGGTATCAGGTGCCCTTCCTGCAAAGCAGGCAGCATCTTTAAAGCCTGTTGATGCGCTTCGGTGGGAATGAATAGTCGAAACCTAATTGGAGAAAAGTTTATAAATGTCTATGACTACTAAATAAAAATAACCTGATTTACTAGTGAATAATATGCCTTCTTTAAGCGACTTAAGAAATGACCAAATAGCCTTATTATTTCCAACAAAAGATGATTGCAATATAAGGATCCCAAGACATGTTCTTATTAAAGTATACAATCAGATGGTCTTGTATCAAAAAGACAAATCTGAATACACTATTGATGAGATAACTGCGGGTGTACAAAAAGCGATAGCGTCTAAATATGCTCAAGAAATATTAAATTGTTTTCATAACGCAAATGACGCAGGAATTGAGAATCCTGAAATAATTACCTCGTATTTATTGGCGGTGGATTTTTTAATGAATAGAAAAAAGGAAATTGAGACTTATTTGCCCGATGCTGTTTATTCATTATCGATGTATTTATGCACGCATACAAATAATAAGGGGCCATTTACATTAGAAGATATTTCAGTAAAACCCGACGATCTTTATCCTTCAACAATAGAAGTTCTTAATACTATTGGCAATGGTGCCTCTAGTGGTGCAGTTCATGCAACATTCTAAACTCACAGTTGACGCAGTGATTAAAACACATCAAGGCATTGTTCTTATCAAAAGGGCGAATGAGCCGTTTAAGGATTTCTGGGCGCTTCCGGGCGGATTTGTGGATTACGGAGAAACTGTTGAAGATGCGTGTATACGAGAATCAAAAGAGGAGACAGGTCTTGACATAAAGATAATCAAACTTCTTGGTGTATATTCTAAAATGGGACGAGACCCAAGAGGGCATACGGTTTCTGTTATTTTTTTGGCAGAGGCAAAAGGCGAACCTGTGGCAGGCGATGATGCAAAAGAGGTTGGTGTTTTCGCACAAGACCAACTGCCTGAGAAGTTGGCGTTTGACCACAAGGATGTTTTGAAGGATGCTTTCAGAATTTATTGAATAATTTTTTTTGAAATTTTTTGGTTCTGTTTTTGTGTTTTGTAGGTGCTTTTTTCAGAAACCGTTTTGCTTTCTGATAAGTATATATAATTTTTTTAATATCTTATTAGTGATTAAAATGACTAATTTTTTAAATTCACTTTTGGGTATAAAAGATGTGTGTGTTAATGAAATAATTTATGATGCTAAGGTTCAAATAAAATATAGTCATCCACCAAACATCAAATATTCTGATATCATCCAAAATGAAGCTTTAAACGCGATAAAAGATATATTAAGCAATGGCATAAATTTTGATAAAAAAATACATATATCGATAATTAATTCTCCTGAAGATGTTGACAATATAATCGGTATAGAGGAGCTACATAGTAAGGGGTTTGCAAGAACTTTAGAGGAGATTAATGCTGCAAATGCGTATTTATACATTCCTCCGGAACACTTAGAGGATGAGATAGATGCGCATTATCTTTTTTTCAATAACGCACAACTAAAAAAACTTAATACGGATATAATTCCGGGAATAGTTATTCATGAAACATATCATTTGGAACAGGTTTTGAATGGCACATTCAAAAATACTACAAATGCGATAGAAACAGGTGTAGGCTCAAAAGTTGAAGATGGCTTTTTGAGTTCATTTTTAAAAAAAGAATTGGGCAATCTTTATGGTGCGCTTGCATATGATATTGTTGATTTATTTGCTGATAATAGGGCCATAAGCAGTGGTTACGGAAGTAAAATTTTGTTGAGAGATATTTACGGCATCAATAAAAAGCTTAAGAGCGCTAAAAAGTCAAATATTTCTAATATGACTGCGTTTACAAATTTGTTGAATGTTAAGGATATATTTATTCAGCCATTGCTTTATGAACAAAAAATGAAAGATACAGGTAACAAAAAATTGATGGCGGAATACCAAAAAAGAATAAAAAAGTTAAAAGAGTTTATGAATCCTATATTTACTGAACCGAATATATTGTCTAAAATTGAAGAATTTGTTCCAAAAACTGATAGCTCTTTGGTTTCAGAACAGACATTATTGAATTATTTTAAATTTTTTCACTTGATAGAAGAAGATTTTGTTGAATTGTAATATTTACCAAACGCCTCAGTTTCAAAGGACATATGGTCCGTTAAACCAATTTTTATTTCTAATCCCCTAAAACTATTTTATGAACACATTCAAACTCATCTCAAAATTTAGGCCAACAGGCGACCAGCCAGAAGCAATAAAATCATTAACTGAGGGCATCTTAAAGCACAATTTCAAGAAACAGACCCTGCTTGGTGTCACAGGTTCGGGGAAAACATTTACCGTAGCAAATGTAATAGAAACGGTCAAAAAACCAACACTTGTCATAACCCACAACAAAACATTAGCGGCCCAGCTTTACAATGAATTCAAGGAATTTTTCCCAAACAACCGCGTTGAGTATTTTGTAAGCTATTATGACTATTACCAGCCT
>DAOVNB010000161.1 GCA_030630425.1 archaeon
CTCCTGGCCGCCGTTCCTTGCGCCCCCGACTGAAATCGCGCCCCCGATTTTATCAACAAGCGCGTTTTCTCTTCGTAAGTATCTTGTCCTATCCACAAAGGATTTTAATTGGGCAGACATCCCTCCAAAATATACAGGAGAACCTATAATCACACCATCTGCCTTTGAAACACTCTCGGAAACCTTTTGAAAATCATCATCAATAACGCACTTGTTTTCTTTTCTGCATCCATCACACACAGAACATGGGGATATTTTCATACGGCCAAGATGAACCAGTTCTGTATCGCACCCAAGTTTTTCAGCCGCCAAAAGTGCCTCTTTTACAAGAACAAATGTATTTCCGTCACGCGGAGAGCCCACAAGGCCTACAATTTTTACCATAAGAACAACTGTTAATCTCTTGGCCCGTATTTCTGCATTATTACAAGCTCATCAGAATTAAGCTTTTTTCCTTTCAAAAATTCATCAAAAAGAGTTTCTGCTTTTTTCTTTAGCTCTTTTTCCGTAAGTTCACGTGCTATTTTTTCGTCTTTTATTTTTTTATCCTTTACTTTTTTTGCGGTTATTTTTTCAGCGCCAACTATTCCAATATACGCTGCGTGAGCTTCATTCGCATCTTTTTTAATCTTCTTTAATTCCGATGTTGCCGGTTCTACAGCAGACCGTAACTCTTTAATTTTGTCAAAAAGCACTGAAAGTTCCTTGTGGTTGGATTCGCTTTCTTCAGACAATTTAACAATCTCTTTGTGCACTTCATCTGCTCTTGCTCTTTTTTCACTTAGTTTCTTAAATTCAGAATAAAGTTTTTTTCGCATATTTGATATGTCTTTTCCGCTTTTAAGCTGTTTTTCCATATCTTCGAGCTTTTTTCTTAGTTCCTCATCTTTTTTTACAGAAATCTGCTCAGTTTGCAGGTACCAGTCAAGTTTTTTTATCTGGTATGAAAGATTCTTGTATGTGTCTTCATCAATCCCTGCTTTTTTCTTAAAATCTTCAAACTCTTTCTTGTATTCGTTTATTTTCACCCTTGTTTCATTTGCGGATTTGTTCAGCTTGTTTCGCTCTTCTTTAAGCTCTTTTATTTTGGCGTTTTTAGTGTCTCTTGCGTCTTTAATTTCCCGTAGTTTGCCATTGATGTCTGTTATTGAATCAAATACAGACTTGTTAGAACTAATTATATCCTTTACTTTTTTGTTAAGCTCATCCCTTTTTGATTTTAAGTCTTCTGCTTTTGGCATAGTTTATACCTGTTGTGCTAATCATTAAAAAGATTTTGGGTGTAGGGGACTTACCTATTGAAAATTACCAATTATTTTGGCTGAAAGAATACTTGTTTATCATTTCTGTGCGCTCATTATAAGATTTACTGCGGAAGTCATCAAGAGAACTGCAATCATTCTTTTTGCAGAAACTGCTCAATTCAAGGTTTGTCATAGCAATTGACTGGTATGGGTCTTCTATCACACCATAAGCCATCTGTGCTGTATCTGCCCCCGCATTTAATGCTGTTAAGACATCATAGGCGGTTGATATTCCGCCGCATGCCTTAATTGGGACATTTTCATAGTTTTCATGAACTAATTTGACCAATTCAAGCATCCGTTTATTCAATCCCGGACCGCTCAATCCCCCGGTTTTTGTGGACAATTCACTGCGTTCTGCGGATTGTGTATTCCCAAGAACAACCCCCATCTTATATTTTTGGATTATCCTGACCAATTCAAGTATTTTTCCATCTTCAAAATCAGGCGACAGCTTTATGTAAACTGGCGGCGAATCAGCCCCTGTGATTTTTCTTATTCCTAAAAGCAATTCCTCGAAATTTTCATATTTTCCGCTAAGGTTTTTATCGCATGCCGCGGTTCCCGTTCTAGTATTAGGGCAGCTCACATTTAGCTCAAAATCAACAAAATCAACATATTGCGCTTTTTTTAATGCGGCGTCATCTAATTTAGGGCCTATAAGTTTTGCTTGAGGAGAATAATAATTTTCATAATATATTGTTTTGAAAACTTCCAGGTATCCATCGATACTTTCACCACCAATGCTTAAGGTCATCCGATTGTCTTTATCTTTCCAGAACTCAGTTTCCGATAAGTTTTCCCGTATTTTGTGCGCAGCCTCACCCGGAAGGCCCATAGCGTTTATCAGGCCATGTGTTTTGTAGATTTCATCAAAATTTTCAGGGAATTCTATGGTATTGTATGCTTTTTCTAAATCCGCGATTCTTACAGGATCGTTTCCAGGGCGGTCATTTAGCATTGCAGTTTTTAGGGTTCTGTTGATTCCTTCGCTCGCCCAAACATCAATTACACCAAGGTCGTCTTCAAAAGATGCAAGCGAAAGAACAGTTTTGTACTCTATTTTTTTGTCGTAAAAATTAACAGTTGTTCCTATATTTTCGGGTATATCGAAATCATAAAACAGGGGATGCGTCTCTGTTAATCGTCTATCTCCTATTTCTTTGGCGCGTTCATAATTTTTGTTTTCTCTAATAAGTTTTTCGCGCTCTTCCCGATATATTCTAGATGATATTTCAAGTTGTGTTGGCAACACGAATTTTTTGTAAGTTTTGGATTTATGAATCTGTTTTTTGTATATCCACTCTAAAAAACGATTGTCTTTGTTTGTTAACCCAAAAGCTTTATTTCTGATTTTTTCGGTTATCCTGCCTGGTTTTTTATTATTTGAATCATTCCTGAAAGAACCCATAAAATCAATACTTGTTAGGAAGAACAATTTTTAAATGTTTGGTGTGTATATTTGATTGATTGATATGGCTTTTGATATTCTTGATTTCCAGAGAAGATACAACATCCCTTATTTTATTGACCCGCATGTCCATATGCGCGATGAAGATTGGGCAAAAAAAGCAAAAATGATTGA
>DAOVNB010000062.1 GCA_030630425.1 archaeon
AGCAGTTAAGCGAAATATTGATAGATTTCCTAATGATTTTATGTTTCAACTGTCTGAATTAGATTATAATATTTTAAAGTCACAAAATGTGACCTTAGAAAACCTCAATGTTTAAATACGATTATTTCTAAATATTCATCATGGCATCTGCCCCCAATTGCAAGAAGAATTCTGAGCGCGCAAGAATGCGCCGCGCACATCACATCGAAGACAACAAAAAAGACGCCGAATGGAATAAAATTCTTGAAAATAACAAATATCCAAAATGTTTCGAACTAAAAGAAAAGATTTATGACAACTGCCCTGAAAAACTGGATGATCCCGAAAACCCACCTTCTGAATGCAGAACCTACCCCCAATTTATCCCAACAAAAGACATGCGAAAAAAACACGCAATGGAATTGATGGCGCTTATGAATTGATTTGTTTCTATCGGCATGTAGGTCTAATTAGGTATTTAAAAGCAAAAAATAATTAACTTATTATGAATGAAAATGATTCGGCGAAACAATTATGATGAATGCGATTGGGATATAATGGAAAAACAAATTATTACAAGACTCACTAAAAACTTTGAAGATTATGCCCATGTAAAAGACGGAATAGAATTTTGGTATGCACGAGATTTACAAAATCTTTTAGGTTATGAACAGTGGCGTAATTTTCAAAATATAATAGAGAAATCAAAAGAATCTTGTAAAAATGTAGGAAACGCCATCACTGATCATTTTGTCGACGTCAGCAAAACGATAGATATGCCAAAAGGAGCAACAAAAGATATTGAAGATATCATGCTCACAAGATACGCATGTTATCTTATTGCTCAAAATGGGGATCCTAGAAAAAATGAAATTGCATTTGCTCAGAGTTATTTTGCAATTCAAACCAGAAAACAAGAATTAATTGAAAAAAGAATTGCATTAAAAGAAAGATTTGATGCGAGAGAAAAATTAGTAAAATCTGAAACAGAACTTTCAAAATTGATTTATGAAAGAGGGGTAGATGATGGGGGTTTTTCAAGAATTAGAAGTAAAGGAGATAATGCTTTATTTGGCGGGTATGATACAAAACAAATGAAAACCAAACTAAAAATTCCACAAAATAGACCTATGGCTGATTTTCTTCCAACAGTTACAATTGCAGCTAAAAATTTTGCTACGGAAATAACAAATTTTAATGTTGAAAAGGATAATTTGCAAGGAGAACCTAAAATTACAAATGAACATGTAAAAAATAACCAACGAGTTAGAAAAGTTCTTTTAGATGATGATATTGTTCCTGAAGAATTACCTCCTGAAGAGGATATTAAAAAACTCGAAAGAAGAGTAAAAAATAATGAAAAAAAAATAGCTAAAGCATCAAAGCCCATTTTAAAATAATGCCAAAATTAAAGAAACAATAATTCTAGATAGTCACAGTCTGTGAGATATTTAATGTCATGCACAAAAATATCCTTTCAAATATACATTTCCATTTTTTTATTATCCCAAATCCGAGCGTTTTTAAGTGTTTGCTTCGCGCTTTTAATTTGGTAGTACTTACTAGATATTACAAATAGAAAGATTTTAAACATTGCCTATTGTTAAACTTGTCATGATGTTTGATTCCGATACTAAGGCGCTTTACGAACAATTGCAGGGCACAGGACTTACCCGTCAAAAATTAAATGACCTTCGTGTCTATCTATCTTATATCGGCGAGAATGCGAGCATGTATCGCCCAATACCTTTTGAACAATTAGAATATCTGCTTCATTATTTGCTGATTGAATGCAAGATAGTCCCCGGCAATACAAAAATATTGGATTTGGGTTCGGGCCACGGGTTTCCTCTCGCTGTTTTTTCAGCCGCGGGTTTCCATGCATATGGTGTTGATGATGATGAGGAGTTGGTTCGCGAGTCGGCTAGGGAGATAAAAAAGAAAGTGTCTGAAATTGATGGTTTGGCTCTTATCCATGAGCCACAGATAATCTGCGCGGATTATTATTCTGAAGATTTCCCTGATATGTCTTTTAAAGACGGGACAACACCTAAAGACATGGATGTATTTTTCTGTTATTTTTATGAGGAGAGTCCTTGGAAAAAACACGAGGAAGTAGTATTGGCTTCTTTAACGTATGCAAAGACAGGCGCTATTTTTTTGGCAGAGCATTATAATTTTTCAGAGGATTTATTGCGGGAACATGGCTTTTCACCAATTGACCCTGAAAGAAGCATCAGTTACCTAAAGAAGTGCTGATTTTTAGGCAGATATGATTTTTACAATTCTAAAGGGTCAATCAATTCATTCGGCGGACTTATAGGGGCGCGAGCAAGACCTCTTACAACAGCAGTCCATATAGCTGAGTTTATGTTTGCATTTTTAATGTGCAGTTCATAGAATTCTTTTGTTGCGGGAAAATAAGCTTCTCTTGTTTTGGCTGCAACAAACCTGTTTTTTACATGAGGGTGCCATAAGTCTGTTTTGTTGAAAACTTCCCGTTCCATATACTCTAGCTGTTCTTCTTTATCCCAGCGGATAAATGGATTCATATCACCCCCGTGATATACGCCCCCTTTTGCTTCAGTCAAGACATCGATGAAAAATTCCATATCCCTTGCATCATACCGGGATGCGACCTTTTTTGCGTATTCGTACGCGTCTTGTCCTAAGAGCTCTTCTTTTCGCTTTTTATCATGCAGACTAAGAACGCCCGTTATTGCTGTAAAAATAGCACGCCTTGGTGAGAGAAGCAAGCCGTCAGTTCCTTCAAGACCTGCTGCGATTTCGTATATATTGTTATATTTAGAATATGCTTCTTTTCGTGCCATGATTGCTGTTTTGGTTAAATACTTAAAAATGTTTGTGATTTTCACCAAAGCTTGCTTCACCAATGCCTATTGGACGGATTTTATGGTTTAAACCAACCGCGGCTAAGTTTAAATATGATTTATGGGGTTGAAACAATTACATTTATAAATATTGGTTGTCACTTATATGTAATTATAATGGGTTTTTCTATGATTGCAAAAGAAATATATTTTGAAAACGGCGAATTAAAAGAGCCTGTGCTTTTTAAAGAAGACATGCTTACGGTTATCGCAAAATATGGTTTAGATGTTGTTGATTCCACAAATTATGGGCGTTGCATTGAAAAAGGCCTTAATGAAGGCATATTTAGTGCAGAAGAATTGCTTCAAAAAGACGCAGAATATCAAGCAAGGATTCAAAAACCCATTCAAAATCATAATGTGCCCATAATTGAAAGAATAAAAACAGCAAAAAACATTACTGATGCATATAGGGAATCAACAGAAAATATAGAACAATGTACAGGACTTAAGAGAGACCCGGAAACGCAATGTATAAATATAATGGAACTAATGTCTGTATTTGCTGAACTGGGAATTGATGCATTTCTTGTTAGGAAGTACGGCACACAGTTTAAATAAAATCATTTCTAAATATTCATCATGGCATCTGCTCCCAACTGTAACATGGCGTAGTTGACCGAAAAGTATATAAACTTTAGTTGATAGGTATAAACTATTATGGATACAAATAAACTAAAGTTTACACGATTGCAGAATGATATCTTCAGGCTATTATGCATTAAAGCAGGCACAAGCTTAAACCAGAGAGGCATTGCAAGGCATCTTGGAGTTTCACCAACAGCAGTTTCTAAGGCCATTAAAGATTTAGAAAAAGAACAATTGGCAAAAATAGAAAAAAGCCCGACAATGAATCTTGTGTCAATTAGCCTTAACCGCGATAATCCAAGGGCAGTTGCGCTTAAAAGGGTTGAGAACATAAAACAGGTGTATGACTCAGGTATTCTTGAATACCTTGAAGGTAAATTTCCGGGAGCCACAATAATTCTTTTTGGAAGCTACTCCACCGGCGAAGACACAATTAATTCAGACATTGATCTTGCTGTTATCGGTTCAAAAGAAAAAGAGACAGAGTTAACTAAATTTGACAAGATTTTTGAGCGGACGGTTTTTATCCATTATTATAACAGCCTTAAGGATGTAAACAAAAACCTACGGTCTGGCATTCTTAACGGCATCACATTACAGGGGTCTGTGGAACTATGAGGGATTTAAAAGAAATTGTTGTCTCTTCGGTTTAATAAATGTTAAATTTTTTAAAGAATTTGCGTCAAGGCTTGCTTCGCGGGCGTTATTGCACGAATTTTCACCAACTTCATTTATGTTTAAATAAAATCGCGCTTAAATATTCATCATGGCATCTGCTCCCAACTGCAACAAGAATAGTGAGCGCGCAAGAATGCGCCGCGCGCATCATATTGAGGACAACAAAAAAGACGCCGAATGGAACAAAATTCTTGATAATAACAAATACCCAAAATGTTTCGAACTAAAAGAAAAAATTTATGACAACTGCCCTGAAAAGCTGGATGATCCCGAAAACCCGCCTTCTGAATGCAGAACCTGCCCCCAATTTATCCCAACAAAAGACATGCGAAAAAAACACGCAATGGAATTGATGGCTCTGATGAAGAAGTCTTGATTTTATAAAACCCCAAAATAAGATAGATATATAACAATTTCCTGCTTATTTTTAAGTAATGATTATTGGCTGGTGTTTTTATGGGTTTTGTTAATGGCGATGAGTTATCTCAGAAATTCAAAAATTTTTTAACCGAAATAGATTCTGAAAAAATTGAATCAATATGGGATCGAAAAAGTTCAATTTTTAGAACTTTTTGGAATGAAAAAATAATGGATGATAAATCCGATCCATTAACAGATGTGGAGATAGATGAAATAGTTCTTATTTTGGATAAAAATGCAAAAGGTAGCAATAAAGATACTGTTGCAGTTGCAAAAGTAATGATTCCACAAGGCGTTTGGAGGAGACTCTTTAAAGAAATTCAAAAAAAAAGAGATTTGAAAGAATTAGTATCTTCTATTTTGATGGAGGAAGATGAAAATAAACAAATAGAATTGATTAATAAACTCTACAAATTTAATCAAGGTAAAAAAAATAGTTTAACGGGCAAAAGCGGAAATGCAATAAATACTCTATTATTTGCCTTTAATCCTAAAAGATATTTATCTATGATTTCATTG
>DAOVNB010000080.1 GCA_030630425.1 archaeon
AAAATAGACAAGGTGGCCGGCCACTTAAAACTGTATTGATGTGTTTTACATGCTTTGGATTGATGTTGTTTTCTGGGGCACATACTTTGTCTCTTTATATCTTACAATATTTCTGGTATATACTTTTTTGGAAAAAAACCCGCGTGTAAAAAAACCAGTGTTAAAAAAACACCCGTTTATAAGCGTAATAATACCCGCATACAATGAAGAGAACACAATAGCAAATACGATAAAATCTGTTCTTAATATGGATTATCCGCGCAAATTCTTAGAAATTATAGTTGTAAACGACGGCTCGAAAGACAAAACACTATCAATTGCGAAAAATCTGGCCAAAAAAACAAAAGACATTGCAATCCTCGTAATGAACCATAAAAATGTGGGCAAGGGTGCTTCAATGAACCGGGCAATAGCAAAGGCACGCGGGGAATTTGTAATAAGTCTTGATGCCGATTCCTTTGTTGCAAAAGACACACTCAAAAAAATGCTGCCTTATTTTGAAGACAAAACAGTTGCATCTGTTTCAGCTATAATGAAAGTTAGAAATCCAAAAAACATATTACAGCAGCTGCAATGGCTAGAGTATATACTCTACGCATTTATGAAAATAGTTCTTACCACAATACACTGCCTGCATGTAACTCCCGGGCCTTTTACAGTGTACCGTAAAAGCGCATTGAAGGATATTGGCGGTTTTGATGAAAATTCCATTGTCGAAGACCAGGAAATAGCGTATAGACTCCAGCGAAAGCATTACCGATTGGTGCAGTCATATGAAGGGGATGTCACAACAGTTGCTCCTAAGAACTTAAAAGAACTATATACACAGAGAAAACGATGGTTCAAAGGATCTATAATTACCTTATACCAGCACAAGGACATGATATTCAACAAGAAATACGGGGATTTCGGCATGTACCAACTGCCTTCGCTTTTAGGCGGCATGATGCTTCTTTTTGCTGTGATCATAATGGTTATCAGGGGTATTGTTATTCCTTTTTACGAGCAGATACGGCACCTGTTTCTTCTTAATTTTGATTTAACAATGTATTACACCACAAATCTTTCAAGAATGATTCCCGGGCTCATAAACACCCTATTTTCTTTTGATTACGCAAAGCTATTCATAATCATTGTTCTTTTTTCAGTAAACATAGCACTCCTTATAAAAGCGCACAAATATACTCATGAAAAAATAAAGGTTGCAAACATAATCCCTTTAGTTTTGTTTTTTATAGTTTATTTCATAATCTTAAGTTTCATGTGGATTGGAGCAATAATTGATTTAATAAAATCAAAACAAAAAAACAACTGGGGATAATTATCAGAAGAATACAAAAGAACAAATATGTTTTTGTAGGGTTGCTTACAGTCCTTATTTTCAGCCTGGGAATTCTTTTAGGGCTATTTGTGAACGAATCCAAGCTAAACTACATACAGCAATTGAGTAAAACACAGCGCGTGGATTACGGAAGCCTGCAGTTCCAATACAGCTATATTGAAACACTTGAAAACAAAGATATGGCGGATGAAGAAAAATGCGGCGTCCTCGCAGCGACTCTTGAAAACAACCTTAAAATGCTAAGCCCTGCTCTTGAAAAAATAGAGGCGTACGAAACAAGCGGGGATGTAAATAACGAAGATTATCTTCTTTTAAAGCGAGAATACACTATTGCAAACTTAAGGTACTGGATACTTGCAGAAAAAAGCAAAAAAATGTGCATGACAGATACTGTGAGTGTGCTTTATTTCTACACAAAAAACTGCCCAGAATGCAATGATCAGGGATATATATTAACACAGATGAAAAAAGTGTTTGAAGATTCACTTCTGGTATTTCCAATAGATACAAGCATACATGAGCCAGCTGTTGATGTCCTTATAAGACAATACAACATTACAACATACCCTACTTTGGTTATTGAAAAAAAGCGCCTGCATGAAGTAAAAGACAAAAACGAATTAACAAAAATAATATGCCCTCTTTATTTTAACAAGACAAAGTATACTCTTTGTTCCGGTGGTTAAATGGACTTTATAAAAAAAAGAGTGTTCTTTTTTGGCCTGCTTGGTTTTGTTATTGCGATAAATCTCTACATCTTTTCTTTTAAATCCGGGATTTGGTGGGATGAGGGGGTTTATATTGGTATCAGCAAATATATATGGTCTTTTGGCAATGCCGGATATTTTGAGGTTATCCGACCGCCTGTTCTTCCAATAATTATCGGCGCTTTTTGGTTTCTTGGATTTAATCCGCTAGTTGCCGGAAAAATCCTCGTTCTTCTTTTTTTCATAGGGATGCTGTTCTTGACATACGAAATCGGAAGAAAATTATGGGATCGTTTTACAGGATTTTATTCAGCACTTCTTTTGGCATCAACGCCATTTATCTATTCATACTCAACAAAAATACTTTCGGGAATCCCTGCCGCATTTTTTGCACTGCTTGGAATATACCTATATGTGTCTAACAAAAAAATAAAACCAAAAACACTTTTTTTCTGCGGCGCTTTTCTTGGGCTTTCGTTTCTTACACGATTCCCCCAAGGAATAGCTTTCGGCACGCTTATGTTATTTGTTTTTTTAAGCAATATAAAAAACATGAAAATCGCATTAAAGAACTGTGTTGCTCTTTTTTCCGGCTTTTCTTTGATTGTTGCACCATACATTATTTACAATTTTTACGCATACGGAAATGCGCTTTTGCCTTTTTTTGCGGCATCAAGAATAATTGACGCAACTGCGTGGTTTCATAAAAGTGGTGTGTTTTTCTATGCTATTGAACTTTTTTACCACAATCCTTTTTTCATATTTTTGGTTTTCGGCATCGCTTATCTGCTGTATCAAAAATCGATTCAGAAAATACATATTCTTATTGGTTTTATGTTTTTCGCATATTTTTCCTATTTCTCTTTTTTTCTTGAGGCAAAAGAACTTAGGTTTTCTTTAATTTTTCTGCCTTATGTTGCCTTAATAGCGTCTTTAGGAATGAACCGCCTGCTTAAAGCAATGTCCGTACTAATATATCGAACAGATGCAATAAAAAAGCTAAAAGCATCAAATGCCAACAATGTATTCACCGTACTTTTTATTGCGGCCTCTTTTATGACTGCTTCTTTTGGGTTCATCACACTCAATAGTTCCCATCTTCGCTGGCTTGAAGCGCCCCAAACACAGGACCCATACAATGAATTTTTGTTGTTTGTTGAAAATCACAGTACAAATGAATCTATCCTTACTTCAAACCCGACAATTGCAGCGTATACGGATTCAAGAGTTTCGTATCTTCGCGGCTGGGTTGCAGCAGATGAAATATACACGCGAGAAAAAGACATGTCATCCACCCTTATAATAGATACATGCGCGCTTGACTGCGCGCCTGATGATTTTATCTGCCATGAATCAAAAGATAAATTTATTACCAAAACAAAAAAGGAAAATACTGAACTTTTCAGCACCACAGCAAACATAACAGGAAGATTATGCGTGTATTCTGTGTATGAAATCAATAAAGCTTAAAGGTTAGCTAAATGAAAAATCATGAAATTTGGGTTCATTTGGTGTATTTCAAGCTTTTTTATTGTTTTGATTATAGGGGTTATGCACAATGAAAAAAGAAAACAAAATTCTTTTTGCAATATTTTTGCTTGCTTTTATAATGCGTGTGATGTTTTTTGATACTTCTTATGTTATTTGGGATGAAAGCATATATTTACTGCATGGAGAATTGTTTTCAGGAATTAATGTGGGTTATGACGAGACATTTTTGCGCCCCCCACTACTTCCGTTTTTGTTATCTCCTTTTGTACTGCTTTCGTATGAAACTTATGAAATAACGACAAAGATTTTTGTGATTCTTTTAAATTCGCTAATTGTAATCCCTGCGTATTTTCTTGCAAGGCGCATAAACAAAAAAGCAGGCCTTTTAACAGCACTTTTAATGGCCCTTATCCCTGTAAGCATCATCAACAGCAGATATGTGCTTACAGACCATCCAGGAGCCCTTTTAGCACTTTTGAGTTTTGTTCTTTTCTTTTCTGGCACAAAAGACAAAAAGCCCGTACAGGTTTATGCAGGCGCGTTTGTTTTAGGGCTTGCAGTACTTATGAAATTCACAAACATGCTTGTTCTTCTTTTGATTTTACCTCTTTATTATATGCTTTTGTCAAAAAAAAGAACAAAGGAATGTGTCCTCACCCCGATAATTTTTCTTCTGACTGTTGCGCCATACGCAATATACAACTTAATCAAATTCAAAAACCCTATTTATCCTTTAGCAAGGGCATTTCATGTTGTTTCTGAAAATGACCCGATAAAACTTGATTTTCTTTTTTATATATTCAACGATGTGTTTGGTCCGGTTTTTCTGATTTTGTCTATTGCAGGAATATATATGTTTACCAAACAAGGCATATTACTTGAGCGAAAAAAGGAGAACAAAATATTCAACAGCATTCTTTTATTCGCGTTTTTTTCTGTTTTTGCGTATTTTGTCTTTATTGCAGGGAGAGGAACGGCAAAACCCACAGGCATTGAATGGGAGATTGAACGGTTCGCGTTGTTGCTTATCCCTTTCGCGCTTTCTTTTTGCGCGCATGCAATTATAGAATTAAGCCAAAAAATACC
>DAOVNB010000191.1 GCA_030630425.1 archaeon
TATGGCTATTCAATAGCCCCGTCATCGCCAAGCCTAATCATGAAAACATCTCCGCGCATCGTTGGCATCGATGAAGTGTCAAACATAACAGGTGTGCTTTTCAATCCGACATCTGAAACTCTTTACAACACAACGCTTACATTCAACATATCCTCGAATTTCACAACAGTAGGTCCTGTAGGAAACGCAAATGTTACAATATACAAGAAATATGCCCATAACGACACGACTATAACACAGGTCGGCCCTGTGTCAAGGCCTTATGTTGTTGTAGGTGAAAACAAGGAATTCAATGTCACATACTCTGATTATTCATTGCTTGAAGAGCTTAAGAGCGACCAGTACATACAGGCAGATGTTCAGGCGTACACAGACAAGACAGGATATTACATAATGGATGTTGCGGGAAACTGGACTGCTCTTGGGCTTAAGTGGTAATGTCTTTTATTATGCGATGAAATGACTCTTGAAATTAAAATATTCAACAACAAGGGGCTTAAAAAATCATGAAATTTGGATTCAATGGGTGTATTTCAAGCTTTTTTATTGCTTGTGATATGCGTTAGACGCAATGAAAAATCATGAAGGTGGCTAAATATCTTGCATCAGAACAAAAAAATACTTTTAATGATTGCGCTCATTATAGTTTCTGTTGGGTTGTATAATTCTTTTATATCATTCCAGACAAACACCGATGGCAGCAGTGAAATCTTTAGTGTGAAAAACCCGGTTGATTTTTTTAAAAAGACACTTGAAGATTTTTCTTTTTCCAAAGAGTCAGCGCAAAAAGACATTAAAGCCCCAAAACAGGCAAGGGAAGAAAAAATAGCAGAAAAACTCAATCTTGAAAAAACACCTTTTGGCTGGGCAACCAAAAACAATTTAGATGCTATCGAAATATATTCCAACCGCGCGCTTTACGAAGACAATGAGAATGAAATAATACTCTCGGTCAGAAACACGAACAAAAAACCACAGGACATAAGTCTTGCAGCATATTTTCCAAAGGATTCAAGAATACATATAGACGGGGTTTACGCGTTTGAAAATGGAAAATGGGTTGATGCAGAAAAAAGCGAATGGACGCAGGAGAACAAACATGAAAAAATCCCCAAAACACATGAGCCAAAAACGCCGGTGTCTATTAGCTCTGTTCAGGGCAACGGTTTTGCAAAAATCAAGATAGTGTTCAATAAACATTCTCGTGAACCCACTTTCGAGGAATTTTATGTGGAAACCTATGGCTCGCTCGATGGCCGGGGGTTTCTTGATCCTGTCATAAACCAGACAGGCGGGTGGTGGAAGGACAATTTCACAGACACAAGCGGCATCGCTTCTATGGAAAACGCAACTATTAGCGGAAATGTCACAATAACTCCTGCAAACACAAGCGCGAATCTGACATCAACTGTAATAACACCTACCGCACTTGTAAACTGGGGTGTTTTTTGGGCAAACGATACTGTAAACTTAACAGAGGGAACAAACATAAGCTACAAGATTCTGAACTCATCTGACAATTCAACACTATGCACAATAACAGAGGATGATGCAGATGCAGGATATGACATATCTGCCTGCGCTGCGGGTGCCGCATCAATACGGCTTTATGCAAATCTTACAACCACAAATGCGGCTTACACGCCAACACTTCATGACTGGAATGTTTCGTGGCTTGCGAACCCATTTTTTCAGTTGCGCACAGACAAGCCGAATGCAATAATTGACGAAAACATGACAATAACTTTGGCTGTCAAGGCAAAAATAGGGCAGGCATATGTGCTGAATATAACGCGGTCGGACAACATTATCGAAACAATGGATTCAGGAACAATACCAGCCTCAGGTGAGATGGATAAAAACTATAATTATACAGGCATAAATGTATCTGGCGTTTATTATGTCAATTTTTACACGCCTTCGACTTCCCAGACCACTAATATTACAACATCGTTTGTGACTGTTGAGAACCAAATCCAAAACAGTTCTTCATTCACAATTACCGTAGTAAAATCCCCTGAAGTCAAAATAGAAAGCATACCGAAAAACGCTGTGTTGGGTGAAGCGACCAACATAAGCATAACTGTTTTTTCTCCAGATAATCAATTGTATGCTGGAAATGCAGTCATAGATGCGGAACTAAGATATCCAAACGGAACGCTTGTGTGGCTGACACAGCAGGAAACATATGCTCTGGCTCCTGGACAGAACACAACCAAAAACTACACATATGTATTTACTGACCCGGGAACCTATTACCTGTATGCTTACGCGCCTTCCAAGTCATCTATTGGTGATTTTAACTGCAAGACATCGGACCAGCCATGCACATTCCTGTCCGGTGCTGTTTCTGTAAAAGAGACAGATGTTGCATCTTTTGGGACGCAGAATATAGTTATGCAGAGCGTGCATTCATTCACAATTACCGTAGTAAAATCCCCTGAAGTCAAAATAGAAAGCATACCGAAAAACGCTGTGTTGGGTGAAGCGACCAACATAA
>DAOVNB010000176.1 GCA_030630425.1 archaeon
CTATTCCACCGTTTAGGGTCATACGAATCATATTCTTTTCAATATCATCAAATACTCCTGCTATACAGTGCGGCATAATTACAGCTCCTAATGGAAAAAGATCATGAAAATTTTGATATATAGAAGCATTTTCAAGCTTTTTTTGTTTTTGATGTGTTTATGCATTACAAAAAAATACTAAAACCCAAATTCCAATTTTTCTTTTTCGAACTCAAATAACTCTTTTGTCTGTCCTTGTACGCTGCCGAAAATAGCTTTTGAATTTGTGCCTTCTTCTATTTTTTCAATCCAATTTTCAAGCATTTTTGGGCCTTTTATATATAGTGTGATTGTCTTTTGGATTTTTAGGCCTGCCTCTTTTCTTTTCACTTGTACGGTTCTTACAAGCTCGCTTATAAGCGCTTCTTCTTCAAGCTCACGGGTTCTTGAAATATCAATGGCAACAACTCCGCCTTCAAAGCTTCCGCCAACAAGATTTTCTGGCAGGATTTCTTTTATCTCAACCATGTCTTTTGTTATTTCGTATTTTCCAAGAGTTGTTTTTCCTTTTTCAAGCGCTTTTTTGAGATTTTCGGGATTTTCTTTTTTGATGAGATCAACAACTTTAGAGACATCTTTGCCGAAAACAGGGCCTAAAATAGGGTAGTTTGGCGCAGCTTTAACATGCAGCTTTAAGCATTCAAATACAACTTCCTTTGAATTTGAGAGTGATGCTAAAAGTGTGTTTAGGTCTTTTGCTGTCTTTTTTATTACATTGTTTCCGGAAAGCGTTACTTTTTTTATCGGCCATTTTAAGCGGATTGAATTTTCCTGCCTTTTTGCATGGACGATTTCTGTTACTTTGTCTACGATTTTCATTTCTTCTTCAAGACCTAAGTCTATTTTTGTTGTGTCTGCTTTTGGAAAGTCACATAAGTGTATTGATTTTTTCCTTTCAACATCCTTAAAAATCTCAAGATATACTTTCTCTGTTATAAAAGGGCATACAGGAGCCATAAGTTTTATCATTTGACTTATTGTGTGCATAATGCAGTAATTTGCATCTTTTTCATTTAAGCCCTGTTGGAATCTTTCTTTTGCAAGTTTCATATACCATCTTGAGAAATCTTCTAATATGAAATCAGCTATTTTTCTTCCGACAAAATGGAACCTGAAGTTTTCATAGTCATCTGTCACTTCTTTGATGGTGCTGTTTAATCGGGACATAAGCCAGCGATCTTCTGTGAATTTCAGTTCTGTTTCTTTAATGTCTTTTTTAAGATTATACATGTCGATAAAGTTCATAAGATTTGAGAGAACATTCATTACGCGAAACAAGTCTTTTGCTTTTTCAATGGAGAATTTCTGTGTTTCCCAAGGGGCTATGTTGTGGCAATTGTAGAGCCGTAACACATCTGCGCCAAGTATTTCCATGCAGTCGTCTGCAGAAACTACATTGCCTAAAGATTTTGACATTTTTTCGCCTTTGGCATCTAAAGTCCAGCCGTTAAGTGAGACTGATTTGTATGATGTTTTGCCAAATGTTGCGACACCCATAAACAGAAGCGCATGGAACCAACCGCGAATCTGGTCCTGTGATTCGTCAATCATGTCGACTTGACATAATTTTTTGAAAAGGCCGCCATCATTTTGAGGGTATCCAAGAGACGCCCAAGGGGCTATGCCTGACTCAACCCATATGTTTATGATGTCGGGTATTCTTTTCATAATGCCCCCGCATGAGCATTTAAGTATGGCTTTATCCACAATGTGCTTATGAAGATCGTCCAGTTTGATGCTGTTTTCCATATTTTTTTCAAGCTCTTTTTTAGAGCCTATTGCGGTTGTCTTTTCGCAATCTTCGCATCGCCACAAGGGAATCGGTATACCCCAATATCTTTGTGTTGACACGCACCAGTCTTCCTCTTCTGCAACCCAGTGGTGCATCCGTTCAACTCCGAATGGCGGAAGCCAGTTTGTTTTCTTGTTTTCTGAAAGCATTTTTTCTTTTATTGGCTTTATTTTGAAGAACCATTGGTTTGACAATCGGAATATGAGCGGCGATTTGCACCGCCAGCATAATGGATAGCTGTGCGTTATTTTTTCCATCAAGAAAAGTCTGTTTGTGTTTTCGAGTTTTTCTATTATTTTTTTGTCCGCGTCTTTTACGAAAAGGCCTTTAAATTCCCCGACATCTTCTGTGAGGCATCCGGAATCATCAACAGGAGATATTGCCGGCAGGTTGTAATGGTTGCCGATTTTATTGTCTTCGGCACCATGGCCTGGGGCGCAGTGGACAATGCCTGTTCCTGCATCCATGGTCACCATGTGTCCGAAGTTGCCTTCTTCATCCTTTACATCGATTCCTTTTTTGTACTGGACTTTTGATGCGACAACTTTCTTTAGAATGGGGATTGATAAAATAATCTTATGGGCTGAATCTTCCTTATGCGTGTCTTTTTGTATGGGGACATCCAAAAGCGGCTCGTATTTTGTTCCCTCAAGGGTCTTGCCTTTGAATTCATCAAGTATTTTGTAATCTTTTATTTTCTTTTTTTCAAGAACTGTTTTTAGGAGCTTTTCCGCAAAAATGAGTTTTTCTTCATTAATTTCTATTTTGACATAAGTCTCATCAGGATGGACAACAAGTGCAACATTTGCGGGCAATGTCCAGGGTGTTGTGGTCCATGCAAGGAAAAATTCGTCCTTTTTGCCCTTAATC
>DAOVNB010000094.1 GCA_030630425.1 archaeon
AAAAGCGTAAAAGAAGTTTTAGAAGAAAAATCATGAAATTTTGATGTAATTGGTGGATTTCAAGCTTTTTCAGCAAATCTGAAAAAAACATAGATTATTAATTAATCAATTGACCAGTGTTATGTATGGCAGAAAAAGCAAAAATAATGTTTTTCCAGGCAGACTATGCAATTGAGGACGAAAAACCCATAATGCGGCTTTTTGGAAAAACAGACAAAGGAAAATCAATAGCCCTTGTTGATGATACATTTTCGCCATATTTCTACGCGATTCCAACAGACGACACACCCATTAAAGACATTTTAGAAAAAATAAAAAAATTAAGCTTCGTAAACCAGGAAAAGACAATCAAAGTAAAAAACGCAGCAATTGTAAAAAAAACAGTTGATGGTATTGAGAGAAAAATACTCAAAATATACGGAAACATCCCGAAAGACATACCACACATAAAAGACGAAATAAAAACTTGGGATGTTATCAAAGACAAAAGGGAATTCGACATCCCGTTTCACAAAAGATACTTGGCAGACCGGGAACTTTCAGTTGGTGTATGGTACGAATGCTCTTTTGAAAAAAAAGACATAAATATAACCGCAGACATCAAAGGAAAACTAATTTCAATAAAACCCATAGAATCAAAAAAAGAAAACCTAAAAATTCTTGCATTTGACCTCGAAACAATACAAAATAAAGAAGAAAACATAATAATTCTTGCATCTGTTGTGACAAACAAAGGCTACAAAAAAGCAATCGGTTATGTAAAAGACGGCTACAAAGACACAATTATTGTTGGCTCAGAAAAGGCACTCATAGAAAAACTGGAAGAAATAGTCCAAAAACAAGACCCGGACATAATTGTCACATACAACGGTGATGCCTTTGATTTTGCAGTGCTTGAAGCGCGCGCAAAAAAGCTTAAATGCACAATAAACATGGGGCGCACAAAAAAAGGAACATTTTTCAAAAAACAGGGAATATTTTCAGGTGCATCTGTTGCGGGCAGAAGCCACATAGACCTGTACCGCTTCGTATCTCAAATAATGCGGGCGACAATCTCCTCTGAAACCATGACATTGGACAATGTCGCAAATGAGCTTCTGGGACTTAATAAAAAAGACATGACCTGGGCGCAGATAGAAGAATTCTGGAAGAAAAAAAAGAACCTGGACAAACTATCAGAATACTGCATACATGATTCCTACATAACAATGAAGCTCGCAGAGCACATATTGCCAAACATTTTCGCCCTCACAGCCCTCACATGCCAAACCGCAGAAGATGTATGCCGCATGACTTATGGCCGGCTTGTAGAATCATACGCCATTAAACGCGCAGCAAAACTTAATATCATTGTCCCCAACAGGCCGACAACAGAAATGATGAGTGAACGAAAACTACTTGATGCAATAGAAGGCGCGTTTGTTGTAGAGCCAAAACCCGGGCTTCATGAAAAAATAGCGCTTTTTGACTTTCGCTCGCTATACCCAAGCATTATAGTATCCCACAACATAGACCCGTTCACAATACACAAAGGCAAATGCAAGACACCTGTTCCGGGTCTTGATTTCTGTTTTGACACCCAAAAAAAGGGCTTTGTTCCAAAAGTCCTAAACGAGCTTATTGATGAAAGAATCAGGATAAAAAAAGAGTTTAAATCAAAAGCCAAAGGCACTATAGAATTCAAAGACGCATACGCAAAACAGTATGCGCTAAAAACAATTTCAAACGCATTCTACGGGTATCTTGGATTTGCAGGCTCAAGATGGTACAAAAGAGAATGTGCAGAGGCCACAACAGCTTACGGCAGGCATTACATCCACAAAATAATTGATATGGCGAAAAAAGAAGGATTTGAAATAATTTACGGCGATACAGACAGTATTTTTTTAAAGGCAAAAAGCGCTATTCAAAATCCGAAAGAATTTGTAAAAAAAGTCAACAGCACGCTTCCGGGAATAATGGAGCTTGAATTTGAAGGCTCATTTGTCCGGGGCATTTTTGTAACAAAAAAAACAGGAATCGGCGGCGCTAAAAAAAGGTACGCTCTTCTTGATGAAAAAGGAAATATTACAATCAGGGGCTTTGAAAAAGTCAGGCGCGACTGGTCACCGCTTGCAAAAGAAACGCAGGAAAAAGTTCTGTCCTGGGTGTTAAACAACCAAAAAGACAAAGCAGTCGAGTTTGTAAAAAAAGTCATAACTGATTTAAAAGACAAAAAAATTGACAAAGAAAAGCTAGGTATTTACACACAGCTAAAGAGAAAAATTGATAAATACGAGCAGGTTGGTCCTCATGTTGCTGCAGCAAAAAGAGCAATAGCAAGAGGGACAAAAATACACACAGGACAAACAATACGATACATCATAACAAACAGAAGCGGACGGATATCAGACAAAGCAGAAATATACGAGTTTGCCAAAGATTATGACACAGACTACTACATAAACAACCAGGTGCTCCCGGCATCGATGCGGATTCTTTCAACTCTTGGTGTAACCGAAGATGAAATATTAAACAAGGGAAAACAAAAAGGCCTTTTTGGCTGGGGTGCAAAAAAATGAGTTTTATACTCACAAGAAATGCGTAAAGAACCATTATAAGAAGCACAAATTTTTTGTCAGGACTCTTTTTTATGCGCGCGCCTGTCTTTTTTGCAATCCTTTATATATCTTACATATAAAATGAATATTGTTGGGTCTTATGGACGAAAAAACATACAATAATTACATAACTGCCGGAAGAATCTTAAAAGAAACAAGAGATGAGACAAAAAAATCAATAATCCCCGGCGCATCACTTCTTGAAACCGCAGAAAAAATAGAAAACACAATAAGAAAAAAGGGCGGATCTGTTGCCTTTCCGGCAAATATTTCAATAAATGATATTGCAGCACACTACACACCAAATGAAAATGAAAAAACCGTCTTTGGTGAAAAAGATGTTGTAAAAATAGATACGGGCGTGCATATAGAAGGATACATTGCAGACTCCGCATACACCGTATGTTTTGACCCGGATAAAAAAGAAATGGTTTCTGTAATTGAAAAAGCGCTTGAAAAAGCACTATCCCTCGCAACCCCTGGAAGGCCTGTCTCTGAAATAAGCGAAGTTATTGAATCGGAAATAACATCTTTTGGCTTCAAGCCCGTAAGCAACCTTACCGGCCATAAGCTTGAGCGCTATCAGCTCCATACCGGGTTCGTAATTCCAAATGTGCGGACAGGCACAAAAGAAATATTGAAAGAAAATGATGTTATTGCAATTGAACCTTTCTTAACAGACGGTGGGGGCTCAATAAAAGAAGGCCGTGATGTCCGCATATACATGTTTGAAAAACAGCATCCTGTTCGAATGACAGCAGCAAGGCAGGTAATGTCCCAATCAAAAGAACAATTTTCAGGGCTTCCATTCGCACTGCGCTGGATAAAAAACCCCAGAGGAATTCTTCTTAACCGTGCAATCCGGGAACTTGTTTCTGTTGGTGCTATTTACGAATACAACGTATTAAAAGAAATTCTGGGAGGGACTGTAACTCAGGCAGAGCACACAGTCATTGTAAAAGACAAGCCCGTAATAACCACCAGATAAATCCAATAAAATTTGAGTTCTTTTTAATAATGGGGGGTCTAAGGTGCTTCGCACATATAGTCTTAACTTAGTCAGGAGAATAATTTTGGAAATACAAGAAAACCAGATATGCAGCAAAGCATTTTTATATAACTGGTTATCATATAACCTTTATGCAAAAAGATAACATTATGCAAAAAATATATTTATTACCTTATCTAATTATTTTAGACATAAAGAGAAAAATATTTGGTACTAAGTATTTTGCTGAAGTTGATGTGACAGATAATTGTAATCTTAGGTGTAAACATTGTTATCACTTCAATGGCAAAAAAGACTTTAAAGCAAAAGAATTGCCCCTTAAATTGTGGGGAAAAAGATTCAATGACCTTCATAAAAAAGGTGTAAGATTCATCCTATTGGTGGGTGGCGAACCCGCACTTAGAAAAGATGTACTTATGCTTGCAGACAAAATATTTCCAGTTATCTATGTAATTACTAATGGAACTCTTAGAATTTCTAGTAAATTTGATCATCTTTTGTTTGTTTCATTGGATGGTGATCAGAAAACTAATGATATGATTAGAGGGGATGGTGTTTTTTCTAAAGTGATAGATAACTATAAAGGAGATAAGCGTGTTGTTATCAATATGACCCTAA
>DAOVNB010000098.1 GCA_030630425.1 archaeon
GAACAGGTAATGCCTAAAAGCACAGGATACTACTCCGCATATGTCCGTTTCTATGATGCCGGGGAACATATGATCCGCGTGCGTGTGGGAAGCCTTGAAAAAACAAAACAGATATTTATTGAAGGCGTTCCTAAAGCTTTAGAAACAACAACAGACCCGATTGTAACAGATGTTACTGATACTACAGAAAAAGAAAAAGCTTATGAACAAACAATAAACAATTATAATACAACAAACAACAACATCACAAACAAATACTATACAGTAATTGTTGTTGCGGACGAAAACAAGACAGTAAATGTGGCCGGGACAGACATAACAATAACTGTTGATTCTCCTGAAGACAAAGAAGAAGTGATTGAAGAGAACATGCCGGAATTCGTTGATGTGAATGTCAACAGCAAAGTGCTTAATATAGAGCAATACAGCGGAAATACGCTGAAAATAACTGTCACAAACCATATGAATGAAGCAAAGCTATTCAGCATTGAAACAGATTTTGACGACGCTCTTGCTTTTGTTTCAGGACCTGTTGTTGTACTCCCAGGAGAAACAAAAATACTTCCAGTATATTTCAGCACCCGCGGAATACAAGGAAAATATGACGGCACAATAAAAGTACTACAAGATGATGCAGTTGTAAAGGAATTCCCAGTCACAATCCATGTTGTTGCCCAAAGGGAAAAAGAAATTCCTGTAAGTAAAGCAGATTTCGGCTCTATTGGAGTATATGCAATTATTGCGCTTTTCTTTTTGTTCTTGGTTGCTCTGGGTTATTTTGCAATGATAAAAACACATACAAAAGAATCTATGCGCCCGCTTGAGCCAAGATTCATCCGCTCTTCGATTGGAAAATATATTCCTAAAAAAACCCAGGAAATAAGAAAAACAACATGGCCGGCTAAAAAAACAAAAGATGTTTATGAAGTGCCATGGGAGAATGTGATTTACTGAGTCGGAGTAAGCTTTAAAAGCTTTGTCACTCAATAATGACTGCCTGTACTGACAGGTAGTTCAAACGCAATTGTGCAAATTTAGAGGTGTTATCAAATGAATATTATGGCAAAAATCATGTTTCTTGTAATTACGGCAGTATATGTTTTAGGCGCTCCTTTTGCGCTTGCAGCAACACACACAGTCAATTTAGACCTTACTACAACGTCAGCTGCTGTATGCCCGAGCAACACAGATCACATAATCGGGACAATTGAAAACACAGGAGATGAACAAGACACCTATACGCTCACAGCAGATAATGATTGGGCAACTATTGCGCCTGACAAGATAACATTAAATTCCGGCCAAAAAAGCGAATTTCATATTTACATAACCCCTTCTGACATTAATGCAGAACCAACAGAATACCCTATAGAAATAAAAGCATTTTCTTTAAATGCACAGGATTCTGAAACCATAACGCTTGACCTTCTAAAGTGCCATGGTGTTGGTATTGTTTTTGACAAGACTGTTGATACTTCCTGCCTTACAGACCGGGCAATATTTACAATGGATATCACCAATTACGGAACTGTTGAAGAAACATTTGACTTAACGACAACAGCAGGTATACTGTCTAAAAAAACCGTTGTTCTTGACTCAGGTATGGCTGAGACAGTAGAACTTAGTATTGATGTAACCAAAGAAAAAGAAAGTGTTTTTGTAGAAGCACAATCAAGAAACTCTTATGCTAAAATAACAGAAATTGTGGACATTGTTGGCGTAAACTGCTACGACGCAAAACTGCAATTATTCCCCGAAACAAAAACAATGTGTGTTGACGAAGAATCAACATATACTGTAGAAATAGCAAACCAGGGAACAAAAGATGATACTTATGCGCTTGAAACAAATTTCGGTGAGCTTTCAGACACAGAGATAAACATCCCTGCAGGAGAGACAAAAACAACAACGCTAACTGTCTTTCCAACAGATATAGGGAATTATGATATTAATGTAGCTGCAAATTCCATTCATACTGTAATGAGCGCAAAAGCAAAGCTTAGCTCAATTAACTGCAAAGGAATCGCAGTGCTTGCAATACCTCCTGAACTGTCTGTATGTAAGGGCTCAACTGCAAGATATCTTATCACTATGAAAAACATAGGAAGCAGGGCAGACACATTCGTAATTGAAACAACTATGGGTAATATTGTGGATGGTGTATTAGATATTGATTCAGGTGAGGTGAAAGACACATATCTTGAAATAGACACAAACGGCCTTGATTTCACTACATATGATTTTACAGTAACTGCGACATCCACTATAGATGATTCTGCAAAGGGCACACTCGTGGTTGAAAACTGCTATGGTCTTGACATATCCGTTGAGGAAAACACAAAGAGTGTATGTCCTGCAAAAGATGCTAAATACTTATTCACATTAAAAAATACCGGGAAAAATGACGACACATATAATTTGTCTGTTGACAACGGTTTAGGGGTGTTTTCAGAAGACTCAGTAACTGTTGATGCATTCAGCGAAAAAACAGTTGAGCTTTATGTTGCAACTGATTTTGAAGATACGATATCCAAAGAGTTAAGTGTCACTGCAACATCCCTGCATGTCTTAGAAACAGAAGACATTGTAATTGGATTTAAAGAAAAAGACGAATGCTATGGATATTCAATGAGCATAAACCCCGCAATAATTGAAACAGAAGAATACAAAGGATACATATACACAGCAACAATCACAAACACAGGCCTTTATGGCTCAGAATACTCTTTTGATGTTGACGGGCCTGAATGGGTCACTGTAGCACCTGAAGCAACAGCAATTGATGCCGGAGAAAAAGACGAAACATTCATATATGCCGCACCACCTTACGGAACAACTACCGGGGCTTATATGATAACGCTTTCTTCTAAAAACAAGGAAGGGATTATCAAAAGTGCGACTGTTCAGATGACTGTTGGAGGGGCAACACCGGAAGATATACCTGTTGTAGACGATGAGCCAACAGAGTTGACTGAAACAGAAATATACACCGCCGATATAAACACAACAGAAGAGCACTTAATTGATAATGAAGCTATCGCCATTGTAACTGCAAGCTACACCACAGTTGATGGTGTAAAAAAATCATTTGACATCGGTTTTGAGACAGGATCTTTTATTGTGCACATCGGCGATACAAGAGTTGAGTATGAAAACCCGGAAATAGGTAAAAGCATATACGAAGTCCTTGTTGAGGACACACTATATGAAATTGCGATAGATTTCAGCGAAGCAAACACAACAACAAACACATACGCCTTCAATATAGTTGGTGTTGAAGTCACTGAAAACTATGAAGCAGAAACGACTGTTCCTGTGGATGGTGTGCCTGAAGAAAGCAAATCTTCCTCAAAACTCATGTATGCGATTGTGATTGGTATCATAATAATTCTTCTGATACTTTTTGGCCCGGAAGCAGTTGATCTTATCTTCAAGGAGGAAGAAGAAAAGCCGACATTCGGAATTTCAGGCATTGGCCCTAAAAGAGAGGCAACACTTAAAAAAGAAGGAATAACAACTGTTGAGGAACTCTCAAAAAGTGATGCTTCCGATGTTGCTTCAATACTTGGAGTATCTGCTGTCCAGGCAAAAAAATACATAAACGCTGCTGCAAAAAAAGTGCGCGCAACAAAAAAAGAAGAAGAGAAAGAAGAGAAACCTACGGAAGAAAAAAAACCTGCTAAAAAGAAAAAAGAAGAAAAAGAAGTCAAGGATGAAATAAAAGACATTCTTGACAACATCTAAATTCTTTTAGGTAACGCTTGTTACCTACCTCTTTAATTTTCAAAATCAGAAAGGCTTTTCTGGGGCATTTTAAACTCTGCTGTTGCTTTATTTTTATCTTCGTCACTAAAAACAGCATAGCCATATTCTCCGTCATAGCCAGGTGCGACAGTTATATCGCCATTCCTGTTGTCTATTATTGCTTTTGAAAGCTCTTTTGTCGTTGCTGCTTCTAAATCTTGTTTTGGTGCTTCAAGAAGTACTGCAATCTCGCTTCCGAATTTTTCTATTAGTGGATTATAAATTGCCCAAACTCTCTTTGTGGCTATGCCTGAAATGCCGTAAAGCTTTGATATTATTTCGGATAACGGCAGCATTGTCTTAAATGGTATTGCAC
>DAOVNB010000125.1 GCA_030630425.1 archaeon
AAGCATGAAAATGCCGCTTTCCTGCAGGGTTGTTGTTGAATAAAGTTTTTTAATAACTTTTTTCTTTAGTACTCATTAAAGCAGCCATTATTATCAACATCAACAAACTTACAGTCCCAAGCCCGGGGGTAGTTGTTGCATAACCGTTTTTGTCAACAGAAATAACTGACACTTGTATCTCTTTTGATGCTTTCTGGCTGTTTGTAAGTGATTTTGCCTCAACGCGCAACATGTATTGCCCGACTTTGCCGCCTAAAACATTTAAAGGAACGGAAATTTCTGAGCGCGGGCCTAAATGCACTATCTTTTTTGTCCTGTCTTTGTATTTCTGGCCTTCGAAATATGACCAGTATTTTATGTTGATTGGATCCCCGTAAATGCTGAGCTCTATTGAATCAGGCATACCAAGCGGATTTTTCAGTTTTATTAGAAGGGTTCTTGTTTTTCCTAAATGTATTTCAAACCTATCGCCGGATCCTGTAAAGTCAAAATCTATTTCAGGCGGGGCAAGGTTTGCGCAGTAGGACATGCCGATGCATGCGCCATCATAACATTCTTCAGATGCAATGCAATCGCAGCCGTCTTTCTTTTTGACTGTAAAATTCCCTGTTTTTATCTCTAGATTCCCCACAACATCGTAAGATGCTACAGAATAATCATATTCGTTTAAATCACATGAAATTTTTTGTTCTATTAAACAAGTGTTTTCTGCGATTAGATAATTTATTGAACAAACGCCGACAGGTGTTGTCACGACTGTTGTTGAGCATCCAGAATCTGTATCAAAACAGCCAACAGTAAATGAAATATTACTTGATGACGGTGCAGGATTTGGCGACACCAATACACTTGTTGTTGGCGGGGTTACATCACAAAGAGTTCCCGTAAAAAAAGAAACATCAAAATCACTTCCTGTTCCGGAAAATGGAATCGGCCCGACACAAAAACTTGCATCAAAATCCGCTCCGGCAGATGTCAAGGACCCGCCGCGCAAATCCAGTGTAAGTTCAAAATCATTGCCGGAAAGAGCGCTTACAGGTGTTGCAAACAACACCACAAACAACAATAAAAAAAGTAGTTTTTTCATATAATCACATCAGCGATACCGCGGTTGTCCTAAATGTCTTTAAGACTTTTTTTTCTTCAAAATCAACAATCACCAAAAGGCCTTTGCCCGATGAAGTATATTTGATTTCATAAAGCACTTTTTCAGGAAGACCACCATAAATTACGGGTTGTTCTTTTGCCATGTTTTTTATAATTAACGGTTCAAGCATCGTTATTTCCGTGCCGTAGTTCGAATTTTCGCTTACAAACCGAATGACCTGCGAATCTTCCGATACAATGGCCAATAGTTCGTCGTCTTTTGGCATATTACTTGTTTGCGGGTTTAAAAAAACTGCAACAATTGTGAGCACCATTAATATGAAAATCGCGTTTCTATCGGATACTTTCGCTGTTTTTTTCTTTTTTATAATATTACCCCGCAAACTCAAAGCTGAATGTATTGCATCTTGGGCAGTTATACGGATTTTGGTCTGAGACTGTGACATTCATTGTATATATCTTGTTAGGCACAAGCGAAAGCGCGTTTATGCTGCCGATATCATGCTTTAAAATTCCGTTGCTGATTAGCCCGTCGTAATTGTACGGGCCCCAGATTGTTGTCGTGTCTTCAATGATTTTAAGCTCTATTGAGCCCGATACCAAGGGAAATCCTGTTAATTTGTCTTTAACGAAGCCCTGAAGGTTTATCAAGGTCTGGACAGGGGGGTTTGCGCCGCCATCACCACCTAAAGAGTCGTCTATACCTACCGGAATGAACATATCTGTGCCTCCGGGACTTGCAGTAATTGCAATATTGCTAAAATAGTCCATATTTTTTATAGCCCCATAATATATCTTCACAGTTCCACCACGTCCAGCATCGCCTGCGTTACAGCTGCCGCATCCGCCGCATCCGCCAGAAGTGCCGCCATTTGAAGCAACTGTAAACGAATTTGAAGCAGTTAAAGTAAGATAATTTGTTCTAACGAAAATATTGCCCCCATTTGGTCCATCCATACATGTAGTGCTCGCCCCAGTTGAATAAATAAACGGGACAGACAGATTGTTTGTAATTATATTAATATTCCCGGGATTTGACCGCCCTTGATCACCTTTTGTTCCGCCATTAGCATTTATTCCATTGGTTTCAACCAATTCTGCGCTAGTTTTAGAATAACCGAAAATATCTATATTTCCTCCGCGCCCTCCGAGACATATCGAACAGCAGGCATTGTAACCATTACCGCCCACAGCACTTACAGACCCACTCAAAGATAAACTATCGGTAGTTATGTTTATGTTTGCCGCATGACCCGCACCCCTGCAGTTGTTATTATCGCACCTTGTACCCCTACCACCATTTGCACTAATACTTCCTGTACCATAAATAGAAGGTGCTGTTAATGTAATTGGCCTCGCATTATACCCCGGAGTGCAATCGCCATCATTTGGAACATCTCTTGTTCCTGCCTCACCATTGCCATTTATTAACCCATTAAGGACTATATCTCCGGTAGTTGTTATATCCAAACTAGCACCAAGAGGGATTCTTATTTGTCCGGTATCTGTCACTTCAAGCGAAGGATAATTATGCGCTCCTGAAAGCTCACATACTGTATCCACCACACACGCAACGCCATCATTACAAGAACATGCTATTGCAGAAGCAACCCCGGCATTTGCTAAAAGACCTACAGACAAAACCAATAAAAACAATATTTTTTTCATAAAAACACCCCAAAATATTATTAGGTTCTATGAAGTATATATTATTTTAAAAAAATTCTAAAAATCCCACACAATTATATTTTTAAGTTGCCAATCAATCACATGACTTCAATTGAAGAGCTTAAACAACTGCACGCACAGAAAAAATCGGAAATTGAGGTGCGTCTTTCTGATTTCAAACAGCTTTTTGACAAGTCTGATGAAACTGTATTCTCAGAACTTGCATTCTGCATATGCACGCCGCAATCAAGCGCAAAGTCATGCGATTCTGCAATTAAAGGCCTTGTTGAGAGCGGGCTTCTTTTTTCAGGTTCTGCGCCTGAAATATCCAAGCGTCTTTTTGGCGTGCGCTTCCACAACAACAAGGCACGATACATTGTCGCTGCAAGGGATTTTTTCACAAACGAGTCTTTGAAAATAAAAGAAAAGCTTGAAGAATTTGAAGATGTTTTTGAACTTCGCGAATTTCTTGTCAAAAATATATTAGGGCTTGGAATGAAAGAGGCAAGCCATTTTCTTAGAAACATTGGCATGGGGGATAAACTCGCCATACTTGACAGGCACATACTGAAAAATCTTCTCAATTACGGCGTAATAACGCATATGCCGAAAAGCATCAGCAAAACAAAATATCTTGAAATAGAAACTAAAATGGCTGAATTTTCAAAAACTACCAATATTCCTTTAGCGCATCTTGATTTATTGTTCTGGTCAAAAGAGACGGGCGAGATATTCAAATGATTATATGGTTATTGCCTGTACCGGACAGAT
>DAOVNB010000127.1 GCA_030630425.1 archaeon
CTAATGTCTGGTCTAAAACAGTTGTCTTTCCCGATCCCGGTATTCCTGTCAATATAATTATCTTGTTTTTCTTTTTCATAAAAAAGCACCTCAAAAAAATATACTCTTACAACCATTTAAAGATTTTTGATTACACACAAACCAAATCAAAATCAAAAAGCTTGAAATCCACCAATTAAACCCATATTTCATGATTTTTTATTGCATATCAAATATCACCAACAATCAAAAAGCTTGAAATACACAAACAAAACCTAAATTTCATGATTTTTTCATAATTTTTTATGGTGGGTTATCAAAAATCAACATCATCTATTCTCCACTCGCGGATGATGCTTGTGTCTTTAGGATTGTCAGTTCTCCCCTTTTTGTATGCAAGAAGCCCAGTCCATGCTATCATAGCGCCATTGTCGCCCGCGTATTCTTTTGGTACTACAAAATATTTCGCACCTCTCGCCTTTGCCATGATTTCAAGCATTTCCTGCAGTCTCTTGTTCTGCGCCACCCCGCCCGTCAAGAGCACCTCTTTTTTCTCTGTATGCGCCAAAGCCCGCTCAACTGCTTCTGTCAGCATGGCAAATGCAGTCTCCTGGAACGAATAGCATAAATCCTCGACCTTAATGCCTTTTTTATGCCTGCGCTCAAGTTCTGTTGTAATTCCTGCAAAAGAAAAATCCATGCCTTTGACGCGATACGGAAGTTCAATGTATTTTCCTTTTTTCGCGAGTTTTTCAACAATTGGCCCCCCGGGAAAACCTAAATCGCAAGCGCGTGCGAACTTGTCAACCGCGTTTCCAATAGCAATATCTAAAGTTTCTCCGAAAACCCGGTATTTTCCTTCAGCAAAACCTATAACCTGTGTGTTTCCGCCGGAAACATAGAGAATTATCGGGTCTTGTGCCCCTGTTTTTATCTTGCCGATTTCAACATGCGCAAGGCAGTGATTCACCCCAACAATCGGTATTTTGTGCTTAAGAGCCAGTGCCCGTGCAATAGTCGCTGTCAATTTCAGGCATGGCTGAAGGCCAGGGCCTTTTGAGAACGATATGACATTTATGTCCTTAATAGAAATTTTTGCTTCTTTAAGCGCTTTTTTTATCAATTCAGGAACAGCATCTGCATGGTGCTCAACAGCTTTTCTCGGGTGTATTCCTTCTTTTGGAAAGTAAGATGCGCTAACATTTGAAAGAACCCTGCATTTCTCATCCACAATGCCTACGCCAACGGTGTGGGCAGTGCCTTCAATGCCTAACGAGTACATGCTTTTAGTTTTAAGAGAAGAAGTTTAAAAGATTGATACCTTCGGTACATTATTTAAATTTTTAGCATTTAATAGTAATTATGGTTTTTGTTTACAAGGAGGCTATGCAGCAAGTTTCAGATGAACTTGAAAGATTAGCAGATGAATTTTGGCCTCAGGCAATCCCTGCGTATAAAGAATTTCGTGGCGGTATCATTCCTGAAGACAAAGCACTTGCAGTACGTGATGCACTATACCTGGGACAAGAAATAAAAGGCAAGGACTTTCAAAAATTCCAAATGCTCCACGAGTTAAAAGACAACAGGTATTGGGGTTCTATTCAATACTGGCCAGACATAAAAGAATCATTAAGAGAAGATGAAGAAGCTCTGTATGCGTCAGTTATGATTGAACAGGCAAAAAAAGGATATCCGAAAGGCCAAAAAGAGAGCACAGATTACTTCTGGATTGTTAAACAATACGATGAGGGCACATTAAAGAAATTCATTTCAGATGAGTTGCTTGAACAGGCAGTTAATTTTGGTTTCTGGGAGTTTGCAAATAATTATTTTTTTCAGGAATCAAGAACATTCAATGATGAAGAATATAATATTTTATTAAAATATTCTGAATTTCTGGATTTAAGCAGGATGAATGAATTCGTTGAAAATGCAGAGGATTTAAGGGAACAAAAGCGCCTGAATTTTTGTGTCACTTGCGAATATCTAGAAGCATTCGAACGAATAAAAGATAAGGTGGATTTAGAACTCGGCACATGGCTTGCATGGCCGATTATGGACTGCATAGTATCTGAAGCATTATCATGGAAAGATCCAAAGGATGCTCCGGACGAGTTTTTAGAAAAAAATCTTGCCAAATACAACGAATATAGAAAAACAAATTTGTTTCAGGAACTAATACAACAAAACATTAAATATTCTATTAATGGCTTTGATATGGATGATTCTTGGAGTGTAAACAATATAGAAATCTTAAAAAATTACTTTTCAGGTTCAGATGAAGAATTCAATGAACTTGTAAGCGGACAATTGGATAAAACTGAGGTGAAAGGCATTATCCGTTATTTCCCAAAAAAATATCTTACGGAAGAGGCATTGTTAACCATTAAAGAAAATATAAAAAAGACTATTAAATTGCCTGATTCTTCTGCAATCATACCTAATCTTGGGTTTATGCAACAAGCAGCAAATGAAGGTTTTTTAGATATTGGATTGGCAAAAGAAAAAATAACTGGCGAACTCACTAGTTACTTAACAAACAATAGGGTCTCATCCTCAAAAGTTGAAAAATTAGTTAATACACTAAACAAGGACTTTGTACCTGAACAGCTTTACATAGAAGTATTGCACCACAGCATCGGTCTTCTTTTAAAAAGTAAAAAAACTACTTCAAAAGCTGAAGAATTACATAATCAAGGCAAAAAAGAAGGATGGCTTAATGAAGAACAGTTAAGCAATAATGCACGAAAATATTTTATCTCCGATAACACAATCCAGCAAAAACTCATTCCTTCTTGACAGAAACTTCTTTAAATCCACATGAGCCGCATACTGAGCGGTTGGCGTGTGCGGCAAGCATGCTTTTGCATTTCGGGCAGGATTTGAATTTTCGTGTCAATTTATCGCCGGAAACTTCGTATTTTTCGCTCTGCTTGACATTTTTGTGCTTGCTTTTGCTTTTTGCTTTTTTTGGCATAATAATCATTCCTCTTTACTCTCTTTTTCTTTTGGCGCGTCTTCTTTAGGTTTGTCTTCTGCTGTTTTTTCAGCAGGCTCTTCTTTTTTTGCTTCTTTTGGCTCTTCTGCTTTGGTTTCGGGCTCTTCTTTCTTTTCTTCTGCTGCTTTCACAGGCTTTTCTTCTTTAGGTGCATCGCCTTTTGTTTCTACAGCTTCTTTTGGCTTTTCGTTTGTCTTTACTTCTTCAACAGGCTTTTCGGGCTTTGAGTCTGATGCTTTTTCTTTAAGGGCGTCTTTTGATTCTTCAGGTTTTGACTCGCTTGCTGCATCTTCTGCCTTTGGAGCCTCTTCTTTTTTCTCTTCCTTTATTGCCTTGTCGTATATCTTTGCGATGCCTTTTACATCCCATCTGCCGGCACCTTGGTAAACATGAGTCACAACAACATGGGTCTCTTTAGCTTTAAGCTTTTCTGCAATTTCTTTCTCAAGCTCTTTTTTACTCGGAGTAATACCTTCATGTGCTATAAAAAATTGAATATCTCTTCGCTCCATTAGCGGGTTTTTCCTGTCATC
>DAOVNB010000057.1 GCA_030630425.1 archaeon
CCAATTATTTTGGCTGAAAGAATACTTGTTTATCATTTCTGTGCGCTCATTATAAGATTTACTGCGGAAGTTATCAAGAGAACTGCAATCATTCTTTTTGCAGAAACTGCTCAATTCAAGGTTTGTCATAGCAATCGCATCATATGGGTCTTTAAATACTGCTGTTGCCATCTGCACAGTGGACGCGCCTGCATTTAATGCAGTTAAAACATCATAGGCAGTTGAGATTCCGCCGCATGCTTTTATGGGGACATCGCCGTATTCTTTGCGCACCAGGTCTACAAGGCGAAGCATGTTCTCTTTTAGAGGTTCCCCGCTTAAGCCCCCTTTGCCGACAGACAATTCCTTGCATTCCGTAGACTTGGTATTCCCAAGAACAACACCCATTCTGTACTTTTTGATTATCCCGACCAATTCAAGTATTTTTTTATCGTCAAAATCAGGAGACAGCTTTATGTAGACTGGAGGCGAATCATCCCCTGTGATTTCTCTTATCCTTAAAAGCAATTCCTCGAAATTTTCATAGTTTCCACTAGGGGTTTTATCACATGCTGCTGTTCCTGTTCCTGTGTTAGGGCAGCTCACATTTATCTCGAAATCGACATAATCCCGATACGGCGCATTTAGAATATCGACAGCGTTCTCATCATTGATGAAATAATTTTCATAATACAATGTCTTAAAGACTTCAAGATATTCGCCTATGTTTTCGCCGCCAACACTTAATGTCATTCTTCTATCCTTGTTTTTCCAGAATTCTGACTCTATCAGCTTTTCTTTTATTTCCTCAGCTGACGGTCCCGGCAAGCCCATGGCGTTTATAAATCCATTTTTAAGCACTTTCATTCTTGGTTTTTTATTTCCTTTTCTGTATGTAGGCATCGCAGTCTTTATTGTAGGGTTGGCGCCCATGCGGGACCAAGCATCCAGTATCTTAAGATTGCTTTCAAATGACGCCAGAGAAACAGGAGTTTTGTATTTTATTGTTTGATTGTAGAACTTGACATCAACGCCTATGTTGCCCTCAACCGCAAAATCCTTGAAATATTCAGGCAAGTTCTTTAAGTAGATATCCCCGATTCTTTTTGCAATTGTTTCATAATTCAGGTACCTGTTCAACAGAGGTATTTTTTCAATTTTTTCAATTTGTGAAATAATAAATTCACGAGATTTGCGATATTCTTTAGAATTACAACTTATTAGTCTTTCATACACTTGTTCAAGTGACTCGGGATTATTTTCTTGCTCTTCTTCAGTAACTTCGTTTCCAGATGTTTTACCCGCGCCATTATCTAAATCATGAATTGTAACCACCAATTAATCAAAAAGTTAAAAACAAGTGGTTAAATTGTTTGGCAGCCAACTGTTCAATTGTTGAACAAACAAACAAGAATACATAAACAGACAACCTCTTTTGCACGAGTTTTTCAAGAAACAATTTTTAAAATTATAACAACTATTTTGATTGATTGATATGGCTTTTAATTTTGATGATTTTCTAAAAAACTACAACATCCCTTATTTTATTGACCCGCATGTCCATATGCGCGATGAAGATTGGGCAAAAAAAGCAAAAATGATTGATGTCTATAATGCAGGAACCGAAGTAGGAATCGGACTTTTCTTTGACATGCCTAATCTGCCCGATCCGGTTATCAACCGCAAAAGAGTGGAAGAGAGATTACAGCTTGCAGAGGATCAGGAAATCGCGGAATTTTATAGATTGTATGTGGGGCTTACAACGGATGAAAACCAGATAAAAGAGGCAGTATCACTTACAACCGATGATGAACTTGGCAGTAAAATTGTCGGATTAAAGCTTTTTGCAGGCGAATCAACAGGAGATCTTGCAGTAATTGATGAAAAAGAACAGTTGAAAATCTATCAAACACTTGCGCGTGAAAATTATCGCGGTGTTCTTGCAGTACACTGCGAAAAGCAGGATTTTATTGATAGTTCTAAATTTAATTTTGAAGAGCCAGAGACTTGGGCAGATGCTAGGCCATGGCAGGCAGAGTACGAATCTGTAAAAGACCAAATCAAATTTGCAAAAGAATCAGGCTTTAAAGGGACGCTACATATTCTTCATGTTTCTTACGCCGGAACAATTGATTTGATACGGGATGGAATTGATGATGGGCTGGATATTACTTTTGAACTTACGCCACATCATCTTCTTTACTCAACTGAAAAGATGCAGGATGAACTGTCGTGGGAAGATGCAATGCGCCTTAAATGCAATCCTTCCATTAAAGATGAAAAAAATCGAAAAGATTTATGGAATTTTTTAATCAACATAAAGAATGATGCGTTATATGACCGGGTTTGCATTGGTACAGATTATGCTCCACACGGAGAGGATAAATTGCCCCTTCGAGAAGAAGATAAACCAATGCACCCATATCCGTCAGGCGTTGCCGATTATTCATTGTATGGAAAACTTATAGAGACCGCTGTTAAAGACGGGCTTGAAGAAAGTGTATTTGCTGATTTGATGTACCACAACATCAAAGGAATCTATGGGCTATAACACTCCATCATATAAACTTTTAGACCTAAAATTCTATAGTGATTTTTGATGTCATTTAGATTCGCGCATATAGCAGATGTGCACCTTGATTGTTTTCGCGAGCCGGAGCTTAAAAGCTTAAGCACTAGTGCATTTATTTCTGCAATTGGTTTATGCATTGAGAAAAAAGTTGATTTTGTTTTAATTGCCGGAGATTTGTTTAACACCAGCATGCCTGATGTCTCAATATTACAGGAAGCGGTAAAGCAGCTTAAGAGGCTTAAAAACGCCAACATTCCTGTATATCTCATTGCAGGCTCGCACGACATGTCGCACTCCAATAAGACTTTTTTGGATGTCCTTGAAGAAGCGGATTTGTTTGTGAATGTAGCCAAAGGCGAAGCCGTTGGTGAGAAATTACAGTTGAAATTCACAATTGATTCAAAAACAGGAGCCAAAATAACAGGAATTTTAGGTAAAAAAGGCTCATTAGATATTGAATATTACCGCGCGCTTGACCGGGCGTCACTTGAGGATGAATCAGGTTATAAGATATTCATGTTCCACACGGGGATAGAAGAATACAAGCCCGAATTCTTAAAGCATGTAAGTTTTCTTCCAATATCATTGCTTCCAAAAAACATGAACTACTATGCCGGCGGGCACATACACACTGTGTTTGTGCGCGATGAGCCGGGCTTTGGAAAAATTGTATTTCCCGGACCAACATACCCCTGTAATTTTAAGGAACTTGAATCTTTAAATTCCGGAAGCTTTTTCATAGTGGAAGTTGATGATTTTTGTAACACAAGAACAGAGAGGCAGGACATAACGCCTGCGGCTGTTGTCTCTAAAAAATTCAATGCAGGCGGAAAAACAGCGCAGGCAATGGAAGATGAGATTAAAAACTGGACAAAACAGACAGAGGTTTCTGCTTGTGTTGTCCTTCTTCGGGTGGCAGGAACGCTTTTAGAAGGAAAGCCAACGGATGTATCTTTTTTTGATGCTTATGAAACATTGAAGCAAAAAGGCGCCATCATTGTCAAGCGCAATACCACGAAACTTTTGAGCCGGGATTTTGAGGAAATAAAAGTTGATGTTTCAGGAGACTTAAAAGCTGTTGAGGCGCGCATAATAAAAGAGCACATTGGAAAAGCGCCGGAAATCATAAAAGACGAAGAGGGGCTTGTCTTATCCCTTCTTGAAACACTTGATACAGAAAAAGACGAGGGCGAGACAAACGCGACATTTGAGGCGCGCGCAAAAAAAGCCGCAGTTGATGCATTTGATTTAAAGGGGATAATTGATGAAAACTGAAAAACAGCGGCTTGAGGGAAATATCTGGAAATTCTATATTTATTCAGCTGTGGGCAGTTTAATCTTTTTGTTTGTACCTATTTTTGTGATTTTTCTTCAGGCAAAGGGCCTTACAATCACACAGGTAATGAGCTTGCAGGCATTGTTTGCTTTGATGGTTGTCATTTTAGAAGTGCCTTCAGGCGCTGTTGCGGATATCATCGGGAGAAAAAAAACAATATCCTTAGGAACTATTTTTGTTGGTTTAGGTATAGTATATTACGCTTTTGCAGAAAGCTTTTCAGGATTTGTTTTTGCAGAGATGCTTTTTGCAATCGGTGCCGCCCTTGCGTCCGGGGCAGACACTGCAATAATATACGACACGCTAAAAAAACTCAAAAAAGAGAAACTTTTCAAGAAAATTGTTGGGCGCACAACAGCAATTGGCTTTGTTGCACTGGCAATAGCATCGATTATAGGGAGCCGGCTTTATACAATAGACATCCATCTTCCGATGCTTGCAGCAATAGTTCCTGCAATCATTGCTGCTGTTATCGCATATTCAATGCACGAGCCGAATCATTACACCAGCAAAATAACTCTCGAAAATACATTAAACACCATGAAAAACTCTCTTAAGTTTGTTGCAACACACAAGCAGGTAAAATGGCTTGTGCTTTACGCATCAGCATTCCTCGCGTTTGACCGGGCAATGTTCTGGCTGTTCCAGCCGTTTTTTGTTTCCGTTGGTCTTGGAGTTACATCTATTGGCTGGGTATTTGCTGTCATGAGCCTTATTGTTGCCGTAGGGTCACTTGGCGCCCACAAGATTGAGAAAGCCATAGGTGAAAAAGCATCGCTGATTCTTATGCCTACACTAACTGTACTTGCGTTTTTATTCCTTTCATCTGGAAATTTATACTGGGGTGTAATTGCAGTTATTCTGGGACAATTTGCCTGGGGCTATAGCACTCCTGTTATAGGTGAGTATGTAAACCGGCATGTGTCCTCAAAAAACAGGGCAACAGTGCTTTCAGTACAGTCGCTTGCAATGAACATCGCAGCTTTTGTAACTCTTCCGTTTGTCGGTTATCTTGTTGATGTGTATTCATTGTCACAGGCGTTTATGCTTAGTGCGTTTTTGCTCTTTTCAATTAATATCATACTTTACATTATGAGGAAGCTGTCATGAAGATCAATTCCGTTGCCTTAAAAAACATCCGAAGCTACACAGATGCGAAAATAGATTTTGGTAATGGCGTGACCCTTCTTTCAGGAGACATCGGCTGCGGGAAATCAAGCATTCTTTATGCAATTGATTTTGCTTTATTCGGCCTTCGTCCGGGCTCAAAATCAGATGATTTGCCTGGAGCCGCCCTTCTTCGGCACGGCGTAAATGAAGGCCATGTTGTTCTTGAATTTTC
>DAOVNB010000036.1 GCA_030630425.1 archaeon
ATGGCTAGGCCAAAAATAAGCATTATATTGCCTGTATATAACGAGGCGAATGTTCTGGAAAAGTCTGTTGAAGAGATTGTTGCTGCGCTTAGAAGCATTCGCGGGCAATATGAAATAATAATCGCAGAGGACCCAGGCAACGACGGAACAGACAAGGTGTCTGAAAACCTACAAAAAAAACACAAATTTATAAGGCACATCTGATTTAAAAAACGCCTTGGCCGGGGAAAATCCGTATCTGAAGCAATAAAAATTTCAAAAGGAGATATTGCCGGTTTCATTGACGCTGATCTGGAGACCCCTGCAAACCAGATACTTCCCGTCATAGACGGAGTTGAAGGAGGTTATGATGTTTCAATAGGGGTGCGTTATTTTCGGCTTAATGCCGAGGGAGTCATGCGATGGGTTGCAAGCAACGCATATTCGTATCTTGTAAAAAGAATGTTGCGTCTTGGGGTGTCGGATACTGAAACAGGATGCAAATTTTTTAGAAAAGAAAAAATATTGCCTGTTCTGGATATGACAAAGGACAACCACTGGTTCTGGGACACAGAAATTATGTTTTGGGCAAAACACAGCGGATTGAGCATAAAAGAGGTCCCGACAATATTCACAAGGAAGCGCACAGAGGGATCAAAGGTGAATCTTTTCAAGGATTCTTTTGATTATTTTGGTAATCTTGTCGGGTTTTGGAGAAAGAATAGATCAATAATCAATTGAAAAAATCATTATAAATTATTTCACAAAAAATTTCCCGCTTCTATTATTCCAATGGATTAGCTTTTTATCACCAGGCCCAAAAATCTTGAGCAAAAGCCCTGTTATAAGGCTTTCTTTTGAAATTATTTTTGTGCAGCCTTCGTCTTTGAGGCGGCACTTCTTTTTCCCTACATTAATCAGGACGTTTCCTATTTCATTCACTTTTGTCCAGTCCAGTATTTCAATGACAAGGGTTTCGTCGGCATGAAATTTGATTCCTTTCAAGGTTGTATTTATTTCGCCAGCATCTGTCATGTATTCGAGCACAACATCCAGTGACTTCAAAGCATCGCCTGTGTTCATATATATTTTGTTGCCTTCTATCCAGACCGTGTCTTTTGTGTCCTTTTCTGCACTTACATTGTAGAACATGATATGCATTGCTTCTGTTTCGTTTGCAAGATATAGCTCGAACTCATAAGTCTCATTGGCCTCAATGATGTATGTGTAATTTGCAGGGGCGCCCTGCGCATTTAAGCTCATGCTCATCAGGGTGTTGTCCGGAGTTATCCAAGGGAGGATATAAAATGATTCGCCAATCACTGAAACAACTTCTGCCTTTGGGATTTTATTTATTATTTTGTTGTTAAGGAATGTGACTTTTCTGTTCAGGTCATCTATCACAGTCAATATGCCGCGTTTCAGCTTAACTGCGTTGTATTTTAGTTCAGGTATTTCAGTGAGGTATTTCAGGCCCCATTCAGCAGGATGGTTCCATTTTTCTTCTTTTTGCGCAGGCCCTGTTGGCCCGTTAGTGCCAATCATATCTGTGTCCGTATGTATGAACACTCCACCCCACCGCCCACTATAGGATAGCCATTTTTGTGTGGTTCGATCTGCATCATCACGAAGTATAATTGTTTGGTTAAACTCTGAAAAATTTATACTGCGCCCAAATGAAGAAGTCCAATCAGCCATGTTTTTTATCCATTTGAGTAGATTAAAATTGCCTGCTTCAAAATAAGATGCATGGCTGCCTTTAGCAACATAAACGACGGAATGATTGCCTTCTTTTTGCACGTTGGCCCAATCCTTTATTTGTCCACCATTTCGGTAGAAAGAATCATCATGCTGGCTGTAAGCGGCATATTGTGGATCTTGAGTTGATTTATCCAGCAATATTTCCACCATTTCCCAGTCACCTTCATGATCATTTACAAAAGCATTATACAAGTAATGGTGCCAATATTGCAGCACAATATATTCATTGCCGTTATATTCGCTCGTGGTTGCCCTCATATAAAGCAGGTATCCATATTCCGGAAGAAGTTCGTCATATGCTTTTTTGTAAATATTTTTTGGGCGAATCAAACTGTAAAAACCTTCTTCCTTAAAATCCATAAAATATCCTTGCCCGTAACTTACAATCTGCTCTTCGCTGAGCGGTCCTGTGACTTTTTTTGAGAGTTGGCTTTTGTAGAGGTCTGAATGGTTAAGGAATATAGAAATGGGTTGTGGGTAAAATTCAGTGTATATCAAATCTGGAGCGTATTGGAATATGGGCGCGTATGTGGAGAGCAAGTTATATTCTTCAAAATCGTTAATGCCGTCGGAATCTGTGTCTGGAGAGTGTGGGTTGAGTTCCAGAGAAAGCTCTAGTTCGTCCTCAAGCCCATCATTGTCTGAATCAAGGGGGTTTGTGGGAGGCGCGAACTTTTCGTATTCTGCTTTAATCTCTTCAGCAGTGAGAGAGCGGTTGTAGATTTTTACTTCGTCGATTGTGCCTTCATAATATCGAGGTCCTGCTTCGGGATAAACATCGTATTCTGAAAATCTTCCAATATACCAATTATATAGTTTGGAGTTATGAACTAATGTGTCTGAAGAACTAAATGTTCTGTCCGCAGAGGGATCATTTGATGCCACTAAATATCCATCAACATATAATTTCAGTTTCTTATCAATATCATCGTATGTTGTAGAAACAAAGTGCCAACGATCATCATTTACGGGCGTGGTGTGAGATGCAATTAAATATTTTTCATTTAAACCAGCACCTGCTGCGGAACTCAGTTCTCCATTATTGCTAATAGCGATACCCAGCCCCCATTCTCCACCACCGCCACTAGCATCATTCAGCGTTAGCATACCCCAAAAAGTTGTTGTTTTATTGAATTTTAGCCATTCAATTAAGGTCATTGATGAACTATATAATGAATTATCGTTTCCTAAAAAAACATAATCGTCAACACCGTTAAAACTCAATGCACTTCCATTGATTCCGTCAACCCACGTTGCACCATATATTGTTCCGTTATTATTGCCTGAATACTCATGCAATATAGTTCCATCATTTTCATCAAAAGTATAGTGCGCAACAAGACCTTCTTCTGCATACGCGGTATTTGCGCAAAGAACAATGAGTAATCCGAAAAAGAGAAAGGATTTATTCATAGCGTGCTTTTTTAATTAAAAAATATATAAAGCCTTGTATGTAGGGTCATGTCGGTTACTTATTTTTAGGCCATGCTGGAGCGACAATCCTTTATTCGCGAAGTCTTTGAAGTTTTTCATACTCTTTCAATACGCGTTTAGCATTTTTATTCCACGTATATTCTTTCACAACTTTTTTCCTTGCGTTTTTGCCAAGACTCTCGCGCAGTTTTTTGTCTTTTGATAAGACAAGGAGAGCATCTTTTAGTTTGCCTGAGTCCGCAGCATCAACAAGAAGAGCCTCTTTTTCATTTTCAAGAATTTCTTTCATTTGCCCTATGTTTGATGAGATGATGGCATTTCCCATAGCCATATATTCAAAAAGCTTTGTAGGTGAACCGAAGAATTCGGTGCCGTCCGGGTTCGGAACCGTAGGGTTCACCAGAATGTCGCAGGCTGCGAGATGCTCAGGGACTTGTTCGCGTGGTACAGATCCTGTGAATATTATTTGTTTACTCGTTCCTGCAATAGTTTCTGATTGTTTTTTATAATGTCCATCGCCCATGAAAAGGAAGAAAATATTCTTTTTCTTAAAGACAAGTTCTTTTGCCGTTCGTGCAAGAACCTCCGCGCCGTGCCATCGGCCAAAGGTCCCAATGAAGCCGACCACGATAGCTTTTTTTGGAATTTTATATTTCTCCCTTATTTTTGTTCCACTTATTTTCTGGTTGAATTTGTCTGCGTCAACACCGTTTGGATTGAACAGAATTTTGCTTTTTGAAACATGGATTTTTTCGAGGAGCCTTTCAAGAGGCTTTGAAATAACGGTAAGTATTGTCGCACCTTGAATTACCCGATGTTCATAATATGTGGAGACTGGTGATAGAATTTCTGCGAACAAGCGTCTTGTAGGATTTTGTGCCCAGTGTTTAGTTACCCATGTTAAGGGACCATTATATTCTAAGATGAATGGTATTTTGAATTCCTTTGCAATCCTTGCACCAACATCTGTGAATGCAACATGCCTTTGATAAATTATGTCTGGCTTCTCTTTTTCTATTATTTTTTTAATTTTAGCATATTTCAAAAAGTTCGCATTTACAATGAATTTTGATTTTGATGTCCATTCGAGGTAATGGACGTTTTTATGTTTTTTAAGGAAATCGAATCGTTTTGGGGAAATTATGATTGTGTCGCAACCAACAGTTTTTAATCCAGAAAGAAAGCCTTCCATGTGGCTTATTGCGCCGCCCGCGCTTCCGCTTATGAATTCAAACCAGAGATAGCATACTTTTGGCTTTTTCATTTGAAGACTTCCGCGATTAAATACCAACCAAATCTAGATTCGAGAGGCCTTATGGCTGCCGCAGGCAGGATTTTCTTTACACAGTTCATTCTTTTTTCATTCATTATGTGGTGTGTGTAGATTCTGCTTTTCTTAAATCCTGCATGGTGTAACATATTTGAGAACGCTCTTTTTGAATAAACCTTTACAAGCGGTTTTGTGTTTTTGCTTTTTTCTTCAATAACTTCAGAAAGTATCTCATCAGTTCCTTGTCTTGCAAATTTTCCTTTTAATATGCCGTGATATGCAACAACCTTGCCGTAAAACGCAAAAGAGTTTTTATGATACACCATTATGAGAGCCTTTCCACCGGGTTTCAGGACGCGGTATATTTCGCTTAGTGCTTTTTCTGTGTTTGGAGTGTGGTGTATGACGCCGTGAGAATAAACATAGTCAAACGAGTTTTTATGAAACTTCAGGGTCTCTGCGTCACCATTCACTATATTTGCTTTAATGTCGTTTGTCCTGAAAAGTTTTTTTGCAAGTAATACGTGATTTGGCGTTAAATCAATCCCGGTGCATATGGCGCCTTTCTTGGCAAATTGGAGAAGATCGATCCCCATGCCGCAACCGACTTCAAGAAGCTTTTTGCCTTTTACGTCTTCTTTAGATATAATTTTTTTAAGCCATGGAGCGTATACTTCATATCTGTATCTTATTACATCTTCAAAAAATTCTTTTGAACCTTTTTTGCTTTTAAGCGTAGAGCTTCCGCAGGGGGTTTTGTTCCATTGTGTGATTGCGCGCGTTTTTTCATTGATCGACATTTAGAATCCCAATAAGTTATTTATAGTTCTTCTTTAATAAGGAAAACGCATTTGAATCCTGATCTGGAGAACATACCGGTTCTTTTTTAAGAGATATTTGTGTTGTTGGGATGAGCACGACATATTATGTGTTGTTTTTTTAAGGGCAGACAAAAACCCTGACATCGGTGTTATTACTTCATCCGTTTATCGTGAAATATCTTCTAGTGAGAAGCATACTATCTTTTTTATATATTACACCGATAAATTTCTATATTTTCTTTTGGATATAGGGGATCAACAAATTCTTTAGTTTTATGGCAATGCGTATGAATAGTATCCTGAATTAATAATTCTTTATTTTCATTCATAAATGATCTGACGAAAAAATCAACAATTACGGTGTTTACTTTATTCTTTGAAAACGCATCATTCAAAGTTAGATTCGATAACTTTAGGTGGTGGATGGAATAGAATGGTTGGGGTCTTGTCGAAAGCCAGAATCTTGGTTCTGCTAGAACTATGGGGTTGTCATCAATTAATACGCTAATTTCAGCAGTCACATCATAATACTCTCTGTCGTGATAAGTAACAAACCAATAAGATATGACTGAGATGTTAAGCAATATCAGAAATATCGCGACTATTTTTTTTATGCTTGTTTTTTGAAGAGTAACACCGGAAAAAATACATAGTGCCGGAACAAGATATATGAGATAGGCTCCTGTTTTATTGGAAATTAAAAGCCATAAACCAAAAAAATAAGTCATTACATGAATAAAGAGATATTTGTTTCTTTTAAAAGAGAATGCTCCAAGCAGTAACAGTGGCACTAGCCCGAAAACGGTGCGTATTGCCGAATACCGAGTGAATTCGTTCACAATATTCTTTACCCAAAAACCAGAATCCAATATGCTCATTCTATTTCCATACATTTGTGTCATTTGTGTCACATATGCTCCGCTGTCTGAATAAATCCACATAAGATATGGAATCAACCCCAATACGGCACCCAGGGACGCGTAAGTTGTTTCTTTTTTTACGAGGTTTTTGTCAAATAGTAAGAAGATGTATAAAGCGATGATGGTTAAGATGCCGTTTAGATGGGTTATGAATGCAAAGCCCGCGAATAAGCCAGAGGCTAGAAAGTATGTGGTATTCTTTTTTTCTTTACCTAGGAGGTAAAACAGAAGCGATCCTAGAGTAAATGTTACAACACCGATGTCGATTC
>DAOVNB010000131.1 GCA_030630425.1 archaeon
ACTTGCACCGGTTACAATCGCAACTTTTCCTTTAAGTTTCATCTTAGCCAAGCATCCATTGCCTCATATCTCGAAGCTGTTTTACATCATTTTTGTATAAGTCGCGAATATCGCGTATCTTGTAATAATCCATGATTATCCTGTCAAACCCGGGACCCCATGCAAGAACCGGCACATCTTTTCCAAGCAAAGGCACCACAACTTCCGGCCTGAAAATTCCGGCACCTCCAAGCTCAATCCACCCCTTTCTTCTATTGTCATAAACTTCAATCTCCAAAGACATTTCAGTATACGGGAAGTATGCAGGCCTGAATCTTGCCCTCTCAAAACCCAATTTTCCGAAAAACTCTTTCAAATATCCCAAAAGATGCCTGAAATTCGCATTTTCATCAACAACAATTCCTTCCACCTGGTTAAATTCAAACAAGTGTTTCCAATCCAAAGATTCGTTCCTGAAGCATCTGCCAATAGCGAAATACTTTGCAGGTAATTCGCCTTTCTTTATTTGGGACAAAGTCTTTGCAGAAAGAACAGTTGTATGGGTTCTAAGCACAGTTTTTCTTGCCATCTCTTCGCTCCATTTATACTGCCAACCGAGCGAATCATCTGTGCCTTTTTCATGCGCTTTTTTTATTGAATTTACAAATCCGTTATTTATTTTCTTTGCCGTCAAGTCCAGGAAAAATGTATCCTGCATCTCTCTTGCGGGGTGATCCTGCGGGACAAACAAGGCATCAAAATTCCAGAAAGATGTCTGTATCATAGGTCCCGCCATTTCCTTGAATCCCATTTCAAGCCATATTTTTCTTACAGATTCAATTGATTGGGCCACGAAATGCCTTTTTCCTGGATAGACTTTAGAAACGGGCGCATCCACATTGTATTTTCTTAAAACCACATTTCTCCAATTGCCGCTTTTTATCATTTCCGGTGTGAGTTTAGATACTTCTTCTTTTATGTCTGCCTTTTTGGAAAAATCAATGCCTTTTTTAGTTGCCTTAATTTTCCTTATAATCCTGAATGAATACTCTACAAGCTTTCTTGATTTTAAAATGTCAAGGTCAATCTTTTCAACAGTTTTGTTGTTTTTTATATCTTCAAGAATACACAATTCCTTTTCTTTTTTTCCAAGAGATGCCCTTCCTTTTTCTGTTGCTTCAAGCACACCGTTTGAAACTGTAATATATCCCTTGTTTTTTGCCACACCCAAAACAACCCCGACATTTTTGGTTGTGATATCCTTTATTGCCTTTCCTTTCTCTAGAAGCTCATTTACAAGATGCGTTTCAGGAAGCCCGGTATCCAGTACTTTTATCCCCTCAGCTGTTATGCTTGAGACAAGCCCTTCAATTTCTTTTGTTTCCGCAAGCCCTTCCTTGTTTAGCGTAAGCGATGCCCTTACAACTGCTGCCTGATCCATAACAAGTTCTTTTGAAAGCTCAGTAACTGTTCTTTCAACACCATCTTCAAGTTTTTTTAGAAGCTTTGCCTCGTGCGCCTGTAAGTTCATGTTATCACATTAATCTTATTGTTCCTGTCTTTTTAAGTTTTGTTTGATTATGGGCCAATGCTTCGATGAGTTCTATGCCATAACTGCCTTAAATCATAACACGGCGTTCCTTCAACATAACATTCTATGGGGTTTCCGTCTATCTCAGTTATTGTTAGGTGATTACCCCCACAAATTCCATATTTTTCAACCATCTAAATCAACTCTTTTTTTGCGCCTTTTGGCGCAAATACATCACCAATATTTCGCCATTACCAATCGCTCAACCTCGTTTTTCAAAACACTTCCAGGCCCGGATACTTCAGGGCTTCCATAAAACGAAAGCCCCACATAAGCAACAGGGCCATTGTCGCCGTCAGTAACCACTAGCACATCCATAGGCATTCTATTGCGCATCATGTCCGATACATCATATCTTTGTTTCAGCTCCCTCCTGATTTCCTCAAGTCTTCCGTTTCCATTCAAACACACCATTTTTTCAACCCCCGAATATACTTTTGAATAACCATAATCACAACACCAAAAAACCAATTATTTAGAAACTACAGTCTTTTGGCATTAACCAAAAAACCAAAAGCTAAAGCCGACGCTAAAGTTGGAAACGTTATTAAAAAATAGTTTAGTGCCTGAAGAATTTGTTTCAGTATTCCAAATCAGTTTTGAAAGTCCACTGGCATCATCATACACCTTTGTCTTATTTTAGAGACAAGAAAGTTTATAAATATTTCATTTAGCAGCACTTATAATCTCAACAACATCCCTGTGCTTTAGTTCCTGTTCGCCCGAGATTCTCTGTTTTTTTCGAACATCCATAGCGTAAAGGAAATGCTTACCAAAATCAGTATGAAGCGCGTATGCGAAATCTTTAGCAGTTGATTTAGGCGGCATTAAGAAACAGTCCGGAAGAATATTTCCCTTGCTGTCTGCAAGTTTATTTATTCCGCCCGGAAAGATTGCAATATATTTTAAAAAGTCAAAAACCGCAGAATCAAGAACCTGCTGAACCCCGGTTGTCTTATTAGCGTCTAAGAATTTTTTCATAAATTCAAGTGCCGCTTTCTGTTTGTCGTTCAAGCCATCTGCGTTTTTTATCTCAAATGAGGAATTTCCGGGAACATAAGAAATAAGTTCTTTTTTGGCAGCTTCTCTTAATGCTAACTCCATTTCAGCAGAACAGGAAACAAAAAAAGTATCAGGAAATTCTTTTTTCAATTTTTCAATATTTTTTTCAGCAGTTGGTGTGTCTGCCTTGTTTAACGCAATTATCAAAGGCTTTGTGTTTTTTCCTAAAATTACAGATATTTTCTTTATGTCTTCATAACTCCATTTTTCAGAATCAGACTCGCTAGGGTTAACATCTATTATGGCATGATTTGCAATAAACTCAGTAACTTTCATGGCTGACAATTGTTCCGCAATTGCTTCTTCTATCTTTTTTTTGGTCATGTTGGCGCTTCTTGCAAGCTTACCCCAATTTCGCCACAAAATTGATGCATACCAAAGGTCAATTTCATCTTCTAAAAATCGAATGTCTTTTGCAGGGTCGTGGTTTCCTGCACCCACATCTTCCCCTTTCTCATTTGTTGATCCTGAAGCATCCACGACATGAATTAAAATATCTGCCTGGTTTAAATCCGATAAAAACTGGTTTCCAAGCCCCTTGCCTTCGTGCGCTCCAGGAACTAGTCCCGCAACATCGATAAGCTCAACAGGAACGAATCGTATGTGGTTAAGGCAAAACCCAAATCTCGGGTTGCACTGCACACCAAAATCCTTGTCTGCGCAGGGCACACGCACATAGCCGGTTCCGACATTTGGCTTTATTGTTGTGAATGGATACGAAGCAATAGCAACCTCAGCTAAAGTCGCAGCTTTGAAGAATGTTGATTTGC
>DAOVNB010000038.1 GCA_030630425.1 archaeon
ACGCATAAAGCTTTAAATCGAAAAACAAGCCACTATAAAGTTTTAAAACACGATAAAAAAACCGTTTCTTTAAAGTGTGTTTATAAAGTAAGCGAAGAATATGATTTTTACGGCAAACGCCGCGATATAAAAAATAATCCTATTAATTGGAGGAGATTCATAATGAAATCAAAAACAAGTGCATTTATTGTAATAGTATTATACCTATTAAGCGCAATGCCTTTGGCATTTGCAGTTGACCCAACAACCACAGTATCATCTAGCGCAGTATCATCTGTTGCTACGACAGGAGTCTCTGCGACCCCAACAACCACAGCACAAAATACCGCAGGCGGGTTAACAATAGCGCAAACAGAAACTATAAGAAATATTGTAAGAAACTCAAAAAATATCGATGACTGCATCCACCTTGCAACGCAAAAATATCCAAACGCAGACATAGAAAGAATCAAGAATGCCTGTAAAAGGTTTTTCATTAATAGTGATCTTAAGATAGATCACAGCGATATAGCTCAGGCAACAAACGCAGACTCTGACAGGCTCAGGAAATTCACACAATTGACAGCAGAGAAAAAGCAGGCAATCCTTGACATGGATCCTGAAAAAAGAGCGAAACTTAATAACCTTAATGACTGGCAGCTAAGAAAACTTGCAGCACTGGACAAAAGCAGGATTCAAAAGATTGCCAACATGGATGAAAACGCAGTTCGGGCGCTAAGCACTCTTTCAAGAACAGAGATGCAGGAAATTTCCCAAAAAGACCCGCAGGAAATAAAAAAACTTGTTCTTGCAAAAGTAAAAGAAAACCAGGAATTAAAGAACAATGACTTCAAAAGAAGAGTAATCGCAGGACATAAGCTTGCAAACTTCGAGAAAAAATACCAGCAGGCAAAGACAAAATACATCGCAGCAAAAGAAAAATACATGGAGAAAAAACAAACCCTTCTCAAATTGCAGAAACGCCTAAAAGAATGCGAAGGAAGTGAAACAGCAGAATGTGAACAGCTAAGGGCAGAAGTGCACGAGCATGCACAGGATTACCTTATAAATGCCGCAGACACAGCTATTGGTGTCCTTGAAAAACTTCGAAGCAGCATTGAATCATCCGAAGACCTTAACAATGAAACAGCAGCTGAACTAATAGACAAAATAGATGTCAAACTACAGGAACTTGAGGATATAAAGGCAAAAATAGAAGCAGCAGAAACAAAAGAAGAGCTTAAAGCCGCAGCAGAAGAACTTAAAAGTCTTCTTGTAACCATCAAGAACCACATCCAGTACAATGCCGAACGCGTGAAAGTCGCAAGAGTAGGCCTTATTGTAGAGCGCGCAGAGCATCTTGAAGCACGGCTTGAATCAGTTATTGCAAAAATGGAAGAGCAAAACATAGAAATAAGCGACATTGACACAAAAGTTGCTGTCTTTTCCGACAGGATTGCAGCAGCAAGAAACAAATACGAAATGGCAAAGGACTTGCTTGATGATGCCAAAGATGCTAAGGCACCCGGCCAGGTTGTAAGAGAAGCAAACAAATACATGCGAGAAGCCCAAAATGAGCTTAAGGAAGCCCACAAGGTTCTTACAAGCATTTTAAGGGACATAAAAAACAATGGCGGAAACCTGGGTGAAGGCGCAGATGTGAACGACGATATCAACGAAGTAGATACAAGCGAAGCTGTTGAAGACGAAATAGATGAGGAAGAGGAAGAAACAGATGACAATTCCTCTGAAAATGAAACCGACGACAATGCATCAGACGGCAACGAAACTGAAGACAACACAAATGAAGGCAATGAAACAGAAACCGGCGAATCTCAAGAAAACGAAACAACAGATGACACAAACAGCACAGATGACGGCTCAACAGACGATTCGGATTCAGGCGAAAACACAGATAATACAACAGACACCAACACAACCATATAAAAGGATGATTTGAGGCAGGATTTCCTGCCTCTTTTCTATTTTTTTAAAAACAATACCAAGCGGACAACCGAAACATTTAAATACTTAAAATACTATATATTTACTACTGAATAGTTATTAAACATACAATGGGAGAAAAACAAAAGGTGAATAATATGGGCGGAACATTCATGGATGCATTGAATGAAAATGGATTTTGTAATGGGCAGACTGAAGCAGATACATCTAACTCCGTATCCTTACAGTCTGGTCCTGAAGATACCGAGTATCTAAAACGCGGGAATACCCAAGAACCTACAACATCCGAATATGGTCCCTCTAGTAAGAAAACTGATGTATACGAACAACTGGAAGCACTACAACAAAGGTTAGAACAAACAATAACTGTAAAAACCGGGTGGGGTCGAAAAAAAGAAGTCCCTAAGTATTGCAATAGATATGCCTTGGAAGGCTCCAAATGCCCAAATGGTGGGAATTGTGGAAACTACAGATATGAAGGACAAATCGGTTGCGGAAAAGAAATTCACGATGCAATAACAGAGATATTAGCACTGATTGAACAACGAAACACCTCAATCGAAAATATGACCACCCCTGCTTTTTGTGAGGTCCAATAGACAACCAAAAACATATATAGATTGGTAACGAATTTTCCTATAACTATCTATTATAGGATTTAGGGAAATTTATGAAATTATTTTTTAAGCTTGCTTGTGCTTTTATTTTTCTCATAATATCATTCTCAAGTTCAGGCCATGCCTTGGCTCTCGGGATGGCTCCGGGAGTCCGCGACATGGGTGATGTTGTGCGCGGGCAGGACATTCCTGTTGAATTCTATCTTACAAGCAACACAGACAAGCCCCTTGTTGTAAGTCTTACGTATATTCAGGTTCACATGGATATGTACCGGACAGAAAAACGCACATACTATACATTCATCCCTTCAGAATCATCAGAAGAGGACATATCCACATGGATTACATTCCCGCAAAACCCGATTCTTGTATCGCCCGGAAACCAAAAAGTTGTGCACCTGCCGGACGGAAAGGTGGCAAAATTTAATCAAAAAGTCACAGCAATTCTTCATGTGCCTAAAGACGCAGAACCCGGATACCATGCAGGCGCCATAAATTTAAATCCTATAATACACCAGGAAGGCAGTGCAGGCACAAGCATTTCGACAATAGGCATCACTCGCTTCGTATTTGTATTCAAGATACCCGGCCCCGCTTATAGAGATGGCACAATAATCGATTTTGTAGCGGAAAGAAATGCCAAAGACAAGGTCCGTGTTGATGTTCTTTTCAAAAACACAGGAACAACGACAATATCCGCAAGCCCCGAAAAAATAACAATATTCGACAACTACGGTGTTGTAAAGGACAACATAGCAGCCGGCCAGATAAAGCGCATAGCCCCTGGAAAAACAGATATAATATCAGGATATTGGTACGATTCAGAAGGAATTGATTCAGGAAATTACCGTGCAGAAGCAACCGTAAACTATATAACCGGAAGTGCGACAAAAGAAAGCACAATACATATTCCGGCACAAATAACGATTCCCGACATCCCTGATGTTGCAACCAAAAACGAAATACCCTGGTGGTTCATACTTATAATAATGGCTTTAATCGGGCTTTACATATACTGGAGGATGGACTGATGAACAAAAAATTCAAAAACCCAACAATATATATTGGTGCAATCCTTGCTTTGAGCCTATTAATATTATTTGCAAGCCCGCAAATATTCTTCAGGCATGAAACAATAATATACCCGATTAAGGCAGAAGTCATAAACTACACAAATTCAACAGCAACACCTATTGGTGTTTCAGGGGATTCGGATGCAGTTAATTTCGGAAGGCTCCCGCCGTCAAGCAACTCAACAAAATTCCTTGAATTCAAAAACAACAACATCGTAGAAGCAAAAACAGTATTTGAAATTGAAGGGAATATAAGCCCATTTATCACAGCCCCTAAAGACATAATGCTTAAGCCCGGAGACGAGGCAAAAATAAGCCTGAAATTCCACCCGGAAATAGTAGGCAATTACACAGGAAAAATAACACTAAAATCATATATTCCATTGTATTCTGCAAGCAGTTGGTTCTTCAGGCTGATTTGATGGTGATTAGATGAATTTTGCATATGTTGTGGCTTTATTTATTTTCATGCTCTCAATTCCCACAATATCCGGAATGCCTGTAATTGTCAATATAGACGATGTTTTAGACACAACAACAGACTATATAAACTACTCAAAACAAACAACCGGATTTCAGGAAATAACAACATCTTTTGAAAACACAGGCTCTGTCGGATGCACGGCATTCGTCCGTGTTGATTTCTACAAGAACAACACATTGCTTTACACATCCTGGAGCGATTCTGCGGCGCTTGAAGCAGGAGCAGCATATACATTCAAAAACTACTGGTTTCACCAAAATATAGAAGGAAACATAATCGCAAAAATGCGCGTATATTATTGTGACGAAATAGATATCTTGGATGACATAACATTTACTGCAATGCCTTTAAACAAAAACAGCACATTAAACTTAACAATTCTTGGCACAACGGCCGACAAAAACGAAATCAACATAACATTCACAATTAACAAAACACTAAAAAACGCATGGATAATCCCAAAAGAAACATACATTGGCTGGCGGATAGAACCATTAAATACTGGTACGATAATTGCCGGAGAACAATATACCAAAACACTCAAGTACACATCTTCCATCCCTAATAAAAAATCCGCGTTAGAATATTATATAATAGATGATGAAAAAAATTACGCCGTATTTCAAACATCAAACACAGTTCCTGTAAAAGAGACCAAAATGCATTTAGAATACAACCCGTACTCAGTTGCTGTTGTTATTTTCTTTATCATGGCATTCCTTGTTGTGCGCGAAAAAAAGAAATTCAGGCGCTTAAAAAAGCAGGTTGATGCGAAAAAGAACCAAAAAGAAAAGCAATAGTTTTATATAGTCCAATATATCAATATAGTTATATAATGTGCGTGCGCATGTTTTCATGAAATATTTTTTGGGTGGTGCACTTGTCTAAAATAATTGGTATTGTTTCAGGTAAAGGCGGCGTGGGGAAAACCGTGTCTGCCGTAAATCTTGGTCTTGCTCTCCATCAATTCGGAGAAGACACAATTGTTGTTGATGCGGACACAAGCGCATCCAACCTTGGTATGCATTTGGGTTTCTATTCATTCCCAAACAGCCTTCAGAATGTTCTTACCGGCGATATAGATGCAGACCGTGCCACATATATGCACCACACAGGCCTTCGGGTAATACCGTCTGCAATAGACCTTAATTCTCTTGACGCATCAGTTTCAAAGCTTCGAATCGCGCTTAAAAGCCTGCCCAATAAATATGTAATTGTCGATGCACCCCCAGGGCTTGATGAAGATTCCAGGGCAGTTCTTGATGCATGCGATGATGTCATCATTGTTACAAACGCAGAAATACCGGCAGTTACAAATGCAGTAAAAGTGGCGCGCGTAGCGCAGGATATGAAAAAGAATCTTTTAGGCGTTGTTGTGAATCGCGCACAAGGAACTGTATGGGAGCTTACGCCCCAGGAAGTCGAGATGATGTGCGAAGCGCCGATTATAGGAACAATTCCCGAAGATGTAAATATAAAGAAAAGCATATTCGAAAAAACTCCTGTTGTTGCCCAAAACCCATACTCCGCGTCATCTATTGAATATAAGCGCCTCGCAGCGCGGCTTATTGGAAAAACCTACGAGCCGCCAAAATTTATGGGCATAAAAAAGCTTTTGGGTATGCTTTAATCCAAATCACAAAATATAATTATCATTGTTTAAGGAAGATATGCATGAAGGAAAGAAAATTATTACTCTTGGCTCTTGTCCTATCTTTTATGTTCTCGTTTTCAACAGCTTATGCAGTAACTTTAAGCAATGCAAATATTGACCCTGAAAGCCCCGTATGGCTTGAGTCAAGCACATTGCAGATGGACTTTACAGTTGACTGCCAAAACAACACAGAGATTCCAAAAGTATACCTAACCCTCCCAGACACAACAATAACCTTAATCACTCTTGATTCCGGCAATGCGCCGTATATCGGAAGATACACAATATCGCAGGAAGGAAACTACCAGGCAAATTTCACATGCACTGGAAACGAAACAACTACAAGCAGCATAATTCCTTTTGAAGTAAAAAAAATGACACTAGACATAACAAGCCCCGAAAATGATAATGTCCCAACAGTATATCCAACAGGGGTTATTGAAAACATACGGCTTTCGCTAAAGATAAATGGTGTGTCAGTAAAAGTCGAAGAAGATCCGGGGTTTACCGCAACCCTTGTCGATACAAACAATAATAGGTATGCAATAGACATTCTTGAAAAAAA
>DAOVNB010000149.1 GCA_030630425.1 archaeon
TACAGACATTGCAATCGGCAATGTTCTTGGAAGCAATATAGCAAACATTCTTGTAATTTTCGGCATATGCGCCATTATTGTGCCTTTTAAGGTAAAAAACACCACAATATGGAAAGAAACGCCCATGCATCTTTTAGGCGTTGTTGTCTTAGCAGTTCTTGCGAATGATTTTTTGATTAACAATGCAGCTGAATCTGCGCTTTCAAGAAGTGATGGGATTATAATGCTTCTGTTTTTTTGTGTCTTTATGTATTATGTGGTGCGGAATGCAAAAGACGGCTTTAAAGACACAAATACAAAAGAAAGAGGGCTTGTTTTGTCAATTGTTCTTGTTGCTCTTGGCCTTTTGGGCCTTACCGTGGGGGGTGAATGGGTCATAACAAACGCGATAATAATCGCCACAAATATAGGCATAAGCGAGATTTTGATAAGCCTTACAATTATTGCTTTTGGGACCTCCCTTCCGGAAGTTATAACCGCTATTATCGCGGCATATAAAAGAAACACAAGCCTTGCCATTGGGACTGCAATCGGCTCAAACATATTCAATATTTTCTTTGTTCTTGGCACAAGTGCCGCCATACGGCCAATTGCTTTTTCTTTAGCCCTCAACACAGACATTCTTGTTCTTGGACTCTCAAGTGTTATTGTTTTTGCAGTGATGCTTCTTGGAAAAAAGCAAAAAACCATTGAGCGAAAAGAAGGCATTCTGTTATTGTTTATTTATGCTGCTTATCTTGCATTCATTGTTTCTCGAGGATAACGGCACAAAACACAGGCTATCGGCACACAAGTGTTTAGTGTTCTTTATATGCGCTATAGAATAAAAGTCTTTTTAGAAAAATAAGGCGTGAGGGCTTCAAAGGCACTATGCCCCGAAAGAACCCCTCACACGCTTTTAAGGGAGGTATACAAATATGAGCGGAATTGCATTGTGGACCTGTGCGCTTCAAAGGCACAGGGATGATATTTGCGTCAAAGACGCAATGAAACATATTTGGATGGCCTAAATATTCCTTTAAGCCATACCCAAGGCTTTTTAAAGTGCGGCAGTTTACTGTCGCACTTTCTTTTTCTCGTTAAATGCCAGCATTTTGTTTATTCTTTCAACTTCCTTCCAGTTGTTTCTCTCAGCTGCCATATTTTTCATTTTTTTAAGTTGATCTAAAATCATAAAGCCCCACCATATTTATTACTTGTGTATAGTTAATGGTTTCTGAAGTTTATAAATGTTACTGATAAGTTGTAAAAAACCAATTTATAAATAATCCAGAGAAAATACTCCTATGAATAATGCAATAGCCAACGCCGTTGAAATGCTAAACAAAATAGAAAATAACAAAGATACTGCAAAACAGGCTTCTTTTGGAGATTCGCGATACAAGCCAATTCCTTTTGACGCAAAAAATTTTCACGAGATTCCTAAGGATTTGTGCGAAAAAACAATTGCTGCAATTGATGGGGGAAATATAGAGATTGTGTCTGCACCTAATTTCTCGCTTTCGCTTGTCAGGGTTGCTGTAAGCGCTTATAAGAACAACAAGAAAATAAAACTTCCGTTTGGCGAAATAATAACCTTTTATTGCCTTGCAACCGCTTTAAATGATGGTCAAGGCAAAATCACCTACAAGACCAAACTTTTTCCGATGTCTAAAAAGCATACGCCATATCTCCCCAATGAACAGGACCTTGTTTTTGATTCTTTTGACCCTACAATCGCTTTAGGCAAACGGGCGAACATATCAAAAATGGGTGGTGTGGCAAGGCGTTTTTCCGAGTGGGCTGCAGTGGCAAGAATTGCAGAAGTACTTGAGCCAGAAGATATAATTGTAAAAGACGGCTCACTTCAGACTGGGATTACGAATGAATCAATATATGCAAATAATGCATATGCGGCTGCATTAAAAAGAGGTGTTGTTTTCTGTGGGATATCAAAGACAAGCACACTTTTAACAGACACAGGATGCGGCCTTTCAGGCCATATAATGAAAATGGCAACCGATATGGGCTTAAAAAAACCGTGGGCGTATCACCCTGTTTGTGACATTGAACATCCAGACCACCAGGCTGAAATGTATTTTGTAAAACTTACAGAAGTTTCAAGGCACGCATTCAGGTTCGAGATTTTAAAGGAACAGAAAACTCATGCAGAAGAAACAATAACTGCGCTTTCTAAAAACTCTGTTGACATCTCTTTTCCCGGGTATCCTTACGCGCTCATTGATGCGGACAGGCAGGCAAGGGTGAGAAAAAATGAAATTGAACATCACAAAATGATGTTTTTGTCAACTGCCTCAAAAACACCTATGTGGGAAGAGATTGCGCATCATATTTCAGCGACTGATGCGCACGGAATACTGGATAGGATGATTAGGTAAAAAAGGATGTTAACGAGCCATAAAACTCAATTACACTCCGGCCGTCAGCAACACTTAAATAAATCCCAGAACAATATTAATAACACTCAAACAACACAATTAATATCCTGTAATTAACGGAGGCATAAATCATGAACAAACTAAAATTCTTAACAGTATTATCAATAAGTTTACTTGCATTTTCAGGACTTGCAATAGCATATAGCGCAAGTGCACCGGACACAAGCACAAGAACTCTTATAAAATCAAATAACGGCGTTCTAAAAGCAATGTTTGGTGTCAGACATCAATTTGACAACGGATTTTCAACAGAACTGACACCCGGACAGCAAAAAGCACTGGAAAAACTAGGCATAGAAACTGAAAAAGTCCAAATATATCATATTTTAGGAAAACCTGTTTGCGGTAATGGCATAATAGACGGTGGAGAAAAATGCGGCGAACCTGGTTTAGGCGAATGCCCAACAAGATACGTATGCGAAAACTGCAAATGTGTCGAAGAAACCACACCATCCGAGAGGTCTTGTTATCCGAGCACTCAAACACCAGGGGGTATAGATAAAGTATATGGATCTCCAATTGAGCCTTATATACCAACTGGTGGAGCAGATGTTAAAGTAGCAGTTCTTGACACAGGAGTCTACAAAGACCATCTTGATTTGAAATCCAATATAGTGGACTGTAAAGACGCA
>DAOVNB010000188.1 GCA_030630425.1 archaeon
ACAAATGTTGTTGTTTTCTGCAAGAAATCATGATTTCTTTATAGATTAAGCCATTAGAATAACTATTTATAATCTCAATTACATGGCATGGATTATGGATATAATAGAATTGGGAAAGTATAAGCAAGTGCAAGATATTGCCCGTCAAACAATAGATCATCTGAAATCTTTTATTGTGGGGGGTGTGAGTGAGGCAGATATTTATTATGCCGCACAAGACTTTATGCTAAATAATGGCGCGTCTTCTTTTTGGTATCATGACTTGCCCGCAATAGTTTTGGTGGGTGGTAGAACAAAGTTGTCTGTTTCCGGAAAAGAATATGAGCCCACGGATACAAGAGTTAAGCGAAATGATTTGGTAACTGTGGATTTGGGACCGCAAATAGATTCGTGTTGGGGGGATTTTGCAAGAACGCTTGTTGTGGGAGATGGAAAGGTAATTGAAACTGCCAACATTAATTCTTCTAAAAAAGTTAAAGAGTTTTTTGAGGGAATAACTTTTGAAATAAAGCTGCATGATATGTTGCAGGAGATTGCAACCCCTGATATGACTTTCGGGGATTTGTATTCTAGGATGAATAAGGAAATAGAAACAGGCGGTTACAAAAATCTGGATTTTAAGGGGAATCTGGGGCATAGCATTGAGAAGCATATTGATAAAAGAATTTATATTGTGCGAAGTTGCAATACAAAATTATCTGATGTTTTGGCTTTTACATTTGAGCCCCATATTCAAAAAGAAGGAAGACCTTTCGGGTATAAGCGTGAGGATATTTACTATTTCTGCGACAATGAATTGAGAAGATTGTAGTGTTTGCGTTTCTGAAAAAAAGTTTAGTGGCGAGCTCGGAGGGATTCGAACCCCCGGCCTACTGGTCCGAAGCCAGTCGCTCTATCCAGGCTGAGCCACGAGCCCACGCATTAGAGATTAAAGAAGATTAATTTATTTAAGTTTATATTATCTGCTCAAGGTAACGCACGGCTACAACAGGTTTTTCGATAGTTATATCTTCCCGCAAGTCTAATGTTCCAAAGAGGTTTCTGACGGTGTCTGCGTGCCTGTTGCAAAGAGACCTTCTTGATGCGTTATTTATTTTTTCTGTCTTTTCTATATCTGCTTCATTAATTGCAAGCATGGTTGAAAACAGAGTAGCTTCATATTCTTTATTTTTGTCCTTCGATGGGGTTTTTAAACCTTTTACGTAGAATATATAGTTACCTTCATCATGATATGGTCCCATAGTCCAGTATATTTCTTTTGCAGGATACACGCCTTTTTCAGGTGTGAATTTTCCTGCATCCCCTGTGGGTATAGTTGCAATTAGAACATCTTTTTTCGGAACTCTTTTGAATTTTTCTTCTTTAGTTATTCTTTTTTCTGGTTCTAGGTATTCCTTATATTCTGTATATACACGCCACTCCAGTGTTTTTTGATTTTTTTTACTTTCATAAATATTTTGTATTAGCGGAAGATGTTCTCTTTCAAAATAAATTTCTGCTACAAGACGCGGAGTACCAAGTTGCTTGTCCAGGCGTGCGCTTGCCTCGTTTGCCAACAAGGACCCCACATAATTATTTAAAGAGCCAATGTGGTTTACTAAAGCATCCTCTTCATTTTCGTTTATGCAGTTCAGCATTCCAATATATTCTTTAACAACTCTTTCAAGTACTTTTGGTGCATAGGGATTGTGTTTTTGGATTCCGGCATATATTTTAGGGTCCTTGCTAGCAAGCCTTGATGCAGAATCACTCATTGAACGGAAAAGAGGTGTTGAGATCTCATCTAAATCTTCAATTTTTACATTCAGATTTTCCAATGTTTTAAGAAATGTAATGTATTCTATATGAACAAGCGCCTGGACAATTGCTGTTTCACGGTCATGTTCATCTGCTGTACGCTTTAATATCTTGGCGCCTTTATTCCTGAACATCGTATATATGCTTTCAAGAGAGACTTTGCTTAGGTCTTCATAACCTGTTTCGTGTTCTATAAAAGCGACATTTTGGCCTTTCATCTGAAGGCTTGGGCCATACATTGGGTGAGTTCCTAAAATATTGAATTTTTTATCATTTTCTATCAATGAATCATAAAGTGCCTGCATGGGCTCTAGTTTCACAGATGTTGTGTCCATCGCCCATGCTCCGTCTTTTATTAAGGGAGCATACTGTCTCATGACATCTGTTGTTATGTCTATTGGAACCGAGAAGACAACAACATCGCTTTTACTTACAGTTTCTTCGTTTCCCGGACGATATTTTGTTTCTTTTTCAAGCAGTTCATTTACCGCGGTTTCGTTTGTATCGATTATATGCACTTTGTATCCGTTTTCTTTGAACATCTCTGCATAGATTTGCCCGAAAGCACCGGCTCCGCCGATAATTGTGACTGATTTGTTTACCTTTGTCATTAAAACTACCTTGCAATTACTTTTGTGTAGTTAATGAAGAATATTTATAATATTTTGTTTTTTTGGTGGTTTTTATGAAGAATTAACGCAAAATTTCTAAAATCTTTTTTCTTGCAGTGTTGGCGTCAACAGCACCTTTGGTTTCTCGCATGACCTGCCCTACAAGGA
>DAOVNB010000091.1 GCA_030630425.1 archaeon
AAAGTTTTGGAAAGTGTTTGATTGTAATTGATAAGTAGTTGCACAAAAAACGATGGATTTAAAAGCTTCAAGCCAAACAACAAATATGGGTGAAGGTATAATATCTTCTGTTTCTTCTCAACCTATCCCTAATGATGTCCGTGCAATTGCACGCAAATATGCTTTGTGTTTTACTTGTTTTGATGATAGCGATACCCTTGTAATGCACCATGCAACCGGAAGAAACGGTGTTTATGATGGTGCGTTTCTTGTACCTCCAGAATACAGAAAATACTATGAAAAACCACCGGAAAAAAGACTTCAAGGTGGATTTATTTATTTTCCAGGAGACGACACATTACATGCTTTTGGAGAATTTTGCAATACTTCCAATGGAAATATTATCGTCGCCAGCCCCCCAAATATAGATACTTCTTTGCTTGAACAAATTGACGGCTCTTTTGCAGTCGTGCCTATTGGTGAACTTGAAAGATACCTCTATCAGCTTTATACCCTACATATCAACAACGGTCGTGCAAGTGCAATCCCCATAACATATTATTTAGAACCAAAAAAAATAAACCCTACTCAAAAAAAACTTCCAGACTTCGGTATTCAAGAACCCATATCTAAACAAATGACATTATTTAAATTCTAACCCCCCAGACCGCATCGCCTATCCGATGTATGCTCTTTACAACCTTACCATTCTTAAGTTCTTTCATATCCTCTGCATCAAAAAGTGCGATTCCTATTGCAAGCGACTTTTTATGCTCGTGGTCGGCAACAACAACATATGCGTCTTTCTTTACATTTTCACCAATTTCAACAATCCCGGGGCGCATGACATCTGCGCCTTTCACAACAAAAGGAATTGCCCCTTTATCAACAAAAACTGCCGGAAAATTCTCAACACCCTTTTCAAGCACAAGCCTTAAAGCAGGATATATTTTTTCCCTATAATAGAAAAATGATGGAATCCCATTCACAAGAATTATCTTTTCTTCATCTTCTGCAATCTCTACAATATCTTTTTTCGAAATCCCTGCTTCAGGATAAAGGGCAATTATTTCTTTTATTTCCTTTTTGGATAAGTTGTGTCTTTTCACAATAAAACTTATTCAACTAAAACATTTATAAAAATTAGCAAAGCACTACATATACAGATACGATATGACTCCAAAACATCACGAGAAAAATAATGTCAAGGGGCAGTCATCTACTTCTCCAAAATACATATTCGTCACAGGCGGGGTTATGTCGGGTCTTGGAAAAGGCATCCTTTCTTCAAGCATTTCAGTACTTCTTGAAGCGCGCGGTTACACAGTTGCGCCCATAAAAATAGACGGATACCTAAATGTGGATGCAGGAACCATGAACCCGATTGAACACGGCGAAGTCTTTGTCCTTGATGACGGCACTGAATGTGATATGGACCTTGGAAACTACGAACGATTTTTAGGAAAATCACTCAATACCGAAAACAGCCTTACAACCGGCAGAATAATGCAGCGGGTCATCCAAAAAGAAAGGCGCGGAGAATACTTAGGAAAGACAGTCCAGATGATACCCCATGTCACAGGCGAGATAAAACAGTGGATAAAAAGAACAGCAAAAAATTCAGGCGCTGATTTTGTAGTGACAGAAATCGGTGGTACTGTAGGCGACCTTGAAAACCAGATGTTTATAGAAGCTGCAAGAGAGCTTCATTCAGAAGAGCCGGGGAAAAATGTCGCTTTCGTGCATTTGACACTTGTGCCTGTTATGGGTGTTGTTGGTGAGCAAAAATCAAAGCCAACCCAGCACAGCATAAAAGAGCTCCAGCATTTAGGGATACAGCCAGACATCATTGTTGCGCGCTCAGAAAAAATGCTTGACAAAAAAATAATCCAGAAAATAAAGCTTTTCGGCGATGTAGACCATGTGATTTCAGACCCTGACCTGAAAAGCATATACGAAGGCCCTGTTTTCTTTGAAAACGAAGGACTTATGACAGCCATTGAAGACACACTCGGCATAACCAAAAAAGAAGCAAACACAAAAGACTGGAAAAATTTCATCGATAGTCTTCTTGACGGCGAAAAAACACTTACAATCGCAATAACCGGAAAATACACCCAGCTCCACGATGCATACACAAGCATATTTGAATCATTATCCCACGCATCTGCAAAAAACAAAGTCAGATACAAGCTGAAATGGGTTGAAACAACAGATTTGTCATATGACGATGCAAAAAAAGCACTTAGCGGCGTTGATGGCATCATTGTCCCCGGAGGTTTTGGTTCCCGTGGTGTTGAAGGAAAAATCAACTGCGTGAGATACGCACGAGAAAACAATCTGCCGTTTTTAGGGCTCTGCTACGGCATGCAGATTGCGACAATTGAATATGCTAGAAATGTCTGCGGGCTTAATGGTGCCAATACACCTGAAGTAGATGAAAAAACACCTCATCCGGTAATACATGTAATGGAATCCCAAAAAGGCATTGATAATCTTGGAGGAACAATGCGTTTAGGCGCATATCCTGCCGAACTTCAAAAAGGGACTCTTGTGCATGAGCTTTACGGCAAGGACAACATAACTGAACGCCACAGGCACAGGTATGAAGTAAATCCTGAATATATTAAAGCCCTTGAAAATAAAGGCATCATATTCTCCGGAAAATCGCCGTCAGGCGATTTAATGGAATTTTTGGAACTCCCAAAACACAGGTTCTTTGTAGCAACTCAGGCGCATCCTGAATTCAAGTCAAGGCCGCTTTTGCCCCACCCGCTTTTTGACGGGTTTGTCAGGGCCTGCTCAACCAAAAAAGGTTGAATTATACCCAAAAAACGCGAAAAACGATAGCAGTAAAATAGGTTCTTCTGTACCGAAAAGCTTATAAACCGTAGTTACCATATAATAGTAACGAGTTAAATATATGTGATTTTCATGAACCATGTTATTATTTCGGATACAGATAACGCGACTGTTTGGGAAAGGAAACCAATCAAAAACCCATATTGTATTGTTGAATGTACGGATTATGCGACTGTTTGGGAAAAAGAACCAACCAATAATCCTTGCATTCCATACAGAAACAATAGCATTTTAAGTAATATTTTAAGGTATATTGGAGATGTAGTAAAATGAATGCTTCAATTGCAACAGAAGAAAGTGCAAGTTGGCTTGAAAATACATTTCGATACAATGCAATGTCGTGCGAATTATCCATACCGGTTCCCGAACAAATAAATGCTTTATACACGGTAGTCGTAGAAACAAAAGAGCCCATAAATACGCTAAAAGACATTGTTCGCAAATACGAACAAGAACTTATCCATACATACAACGCGCCATCCCAATGTACTATCTCCTTGACATATATTGTACAGGCTTTGTGTCTAACGCAAGAGAAAAAAGTAGACGAATCCATGTTAGAACAGATAAATTATCATGTTTGCGGCTATTATAGAACATTCAAAAAACATTTAGGCGAGACTCCCGATACGCAAAAAAAAGTCGGAGAAATATATACTGAAATCAGAAAAAATCTTTCCCTAAAAGATATTTATGATTTACAAGAAATAGATGGCAGCGAAGATTATATAGTTTTGGATTAACGCAAAAAAATTCAGTTTTCACCGACAACTTCAAAACAACTTTTCTGTCAGACTCATCAACATAACCAAAATATTAAGTTATCTTAACGCCAAAAACAAGAAATAATTTGCCGCGATAAGAGAAGGTTTATAAATATTTCTTATTAATTCATAGCAACAAACTTCTAATTGTGTTAAAGCATGACCAAAAAAATAATAGCATCTGCCTGTGAGGAGAGTAAAAGATTTACAGATCCAAATATGTTTTCTTCTTCGAAAACCCCAATTGATTGCGTATACATGGCGCAGAACGAAAAGACATATCTTCAGTTAACAACTAAAAAGGGCTTTGATACTATAGCTCTTAATAGGAAGATAATAAATTATTTAGAAAATGGCGGTTCTGATGTTGTTGTTCTTAAACCTGATGGAAACCCTAGCACTTTTATGGTCACAGGAGAACTCAAAGGCGATTTTCTTGATATGCGGGAAATTGAAGAAGTAGAACCCGCTACAGATATTACAAACGCATACGCGCAAATTGTGACTGACACAAACAAACAGCTTAAAGTCTATCGCCCTAATGGTAATAAAATACCCGAAAAACTTTCTTCCGATGAAGCAAAAGAAAAACTTTCAATGTGGGGTATAAGACCTATGGGCTACACAATAACCTAACTCACTTATATTCCTTATTACTCAACAATCTTCAAAACAACCCGCCTGTCAGACTCATCAATATAATCGAAATTGGTGAGCTCA
>DAOVNB010000049.1 GCA_030630425.1 archaeon
CTTTTTTATTGTGCCGAAAACCCTGAAATAATGCTCGTGAAAATAAGAAAGCACTGGGTTAAATCCCTTGTCATATTTGGCGCACTCTCTTGCAATGTTTGCAAGAAGGATTCGTATTCCTACTTCGTGTTTTATATCTTCCCTAAGAGCAACAGCGCCGTATTTTCGAAGTGCTGCTCTTGGGTATGTGCCGGACAATGGAGCAGTATCTGTTGCAGTTACCCCCAAAAAGCCTTTATTAGATACCGCCCTAGCAGCACTGTCTAAAAACTGTATGGGGGACCCAAATGGGTCGATATCAACATAATCTATCAAAAACTTGTATCTTGAAAGCGCTTCGCACACATCAAGTGATAAAACTATTGTATTTTTTATACTATTGAGTGTTATATTTTCGTTAATTATTTTAATCGCATTAGGATTTAAGTCGTTGAATATGACTTCTTTGATATTTTTACATTCTAAGCAATAGCGAATCCCGCGAATCCCTGTAGCTGAAAGCATATCTCCAACAACAAGGTCTCGTTTCCGTGATTCCTGAAACACATTAAGCGCAATTACAGAAATGTCCCGATTCATCTTCATTTTGGGATTGTAAAAAACTTCGTCTTTTTTTGTAATCTCGCCCGAAAATGCTTTGATTTTTGCCTTGCCTTCAGCCACAGTCTTATACATAGTTCTCATATTAGAAGAAATATTGATAAATGTGTTCTTGTTCAAAAAAACACACGGTGTATCTTTGGAACTTCTTTTAGCACATCATATTCTGAGTTGGTATATATTTCCTTTCCAGTTATTGCGTTTATTGCTGCCCTTGCAACAGGGGTTACCTTTTCTTTAGGCAGATTTAGAGCATCTCCAAAAACATTATTTTTGTAATTATATCTGATGAGTTCAAGTAAACTGTTTTCTTCAGTTAATTTCTCGATGGGCAGAATGCAAACATCCCTGTTGGTTGGTTGGGGTTTTTTATTTTTATCAAAGAATATTTCCGTATCAACAGGCGTTATTTCCTCCGATGATATGTCTTCAAGTGTTATGTTTTCTATAGCATAAACACCAATGGTGTCAATTCCCCTTGTTGCAGGGTCGATGACAAGAATAGATTCTGTGGTTGATATAGGGGCTGTTTTGTTGTCATTTCGATAAACATTGATTATGCTGTTTCCAGGAACATCAAGTCTTTTTAATTCTATTGGGGTTCCACAGCCTTCAAATTTCAGCGCGGAAATTTCTGCGCGTTCTTTTGCAAATGCCTGCCATTTTTCTGCGCTCTTGTCACCAAAATCATAAGGGTGTAACTGGCCGTTTTTATCTATGAAGTTCAATTCTTCAGCAATTTCATGCTTGTGTATTCTTGAGGGGTCGAAAAAATCTTCAATGCTTTCTGATGGGCCTGTAGTGCCTGTTAGCCATTCTTTGTATGTTGGGGCGTATTTGTCTCTTCTTGGAAGAATAAGATGCGTATAGTAATCATCATCCGGCTTGCTTTTTATCGCAAGTATTCCGCCGCCTGCAGCCCAACGCCATGGATGGTGTTTATCTGCAAGAGGTATACGACCCGTGTCTTTGTTTTCGTTTACTTGTTGATAAAACCAATCCATATCAAAGGGAGATTCTAAGTTTTTTCTTGGTTGTAACATATAAGCATTCATAAGATTTTTGCCATCACGATCAAAAGAAACTCTTGTTTTTTCAGGCAACGTGACATCAAAGACAATCTTATCGCTCATAGGGTCAAGTGTGGCGTTGTATATCTCGCCCAGGCAATACTCAACATTATTCTTTAAAACTTTTTTCTGAATAAATGAAATGAAATCTAAAGACATATATGAAAAGAGTGGTTTTATCAACATAGTATCTACTAGTTACTAGTAACAATATATAAATCTTTGTTTTAGCCTTTTTTGATTTAATCAACTATTTTATCTTAGAATTATAAATCAAAACAGAAGTTGCCGCCGTGAAGCCCTGGCACCGTGCAGGCAGGATAAGCTTTTCTTTTGTCACAATATCCCCTGCGACAAAAAGCCCGGGTATTGTTGTTTCGAGCGTCTTTTCGTCATGCACAATATTTTCTTTCTCATCAAGCTTTAATCCGATTTTTTTGTAGAATTCCGTGTTTTTGACAGTTCCAATAAGTATGAATACATCATCCGCTCTTATTTCTTCTACAAGTTCTGTTGAGTGCCTTAAAATAACTTTTTTGTTCTTTATTTCGGTCAGGTTTGTTGAGAATTTTACAACAGCATTGCTTTTATTAATAGTTTCAACATTAAGCTCTTTTGCCCGGAAAAAAGAGTCCTGCCTATATGAAATCACAACATTCGCGCCCGCATCGGAAAGACTTGTTGCAGCTTCAATTGCCGTATCGCCTCCGCCAACAACGATAACGGTTTTGCCTTTATAGTCTTTAGGGTCATCAAGAGAATAGTGCACATGCTTTTTGTTTTCGCCCGGAACCCCCAATGTCTGCGGGAGTCCCTGAATACCTGTTGCAAGAACAACAGCCTTTGAGTTAAATGTATCTTTTTTTGTTGCAGCTTCAAAAAATCCATTTTTTTTATTTATTGAAATAACTTCTTCGCCTTCACGAACATCTATTTTGGCCCGCTTAAGGTCTTTTGCGTAGAATTTTACAAGTTCTTTTGGTGCTTTCTGGAAAAATCCGACAACACCTAACAATTTTTTCCCTTTAGGATAATCAAGAATGGTATTTGCAATAACCTTTCTTTCAAGCAAAAGGGGGTTCATACTAAGCTCTTTTGCCCTTAATGCGCAGGTTATTCCCGCAGGGCCTGCACCAATTATTACGACATCAAACATAGCTGTTAATTTCGCAACCCCATTTATTAAATTAACGATTGCGCAATCGTCAATTGCACAATTTTAAAAAAATCACAAGACTATTCACTCATTATGAAAAAACCCGAGCTTTTGCTTCCTGTAAAATCATGGCCTAACTTAAAAGCAGTAATTCCTTATGCTGATGCGGTTTATTTTGGTGCGAAAGAACTCAATATGCGCGTCAGGTCAGGCAATTTTACATTATCTGAGCTAAAGAAAGTTGTTGAAGAGTGCCATAAGAACAACATAAAGGCATACCTTGCAGTAAATACGGTCATATACCCCGAGGATACAAAAAAACTGGAAAAAGTTCTTGATGCGGCTAAGAATGCGAAAATAGACGCGATTATCTGCTGGGATGGGGCGGTGATTGATGCCGCAAGAAAAAGAAATATCCCAATCCATATTTCAACACAGGCCAATATATCTAACGCAAATACCGCTCTTTTGTATAAGAAACTCGGGGCAAAGCGCGTTGTTCTTGCGCGTGAGTGCAGCTTAAAAGACATAAAGGCAATAAACAAAGAAACAGATATAGAAATTGAAGCATTTGTCCATGGTGCTATGTGTGTTTCAATTTCAGGAAGGTGCTATCTTTCAAGCTATCTTTACGGAAAAAGCGCAAACTGCGGGGATTGCCTCCAGCCATGCAGGCAGCAATGGAAACTTGTAAATGAAGACAAAAAAGAGATTGTGTGCGAAGGAAAATACCTAATGAGTGCAAAAGATCTTTGCATGATAGCGCATATCCCTGAACTTATAAAAGCAGGCATTGGTTCTTTTAAAGTAGAAGGCCGTCTGAGGGATGCAAGATATGTTGAGGTTGTAGGCAAATGCTATCGTGCAGCAATAGATGCTCATTTTCAATCGCCGGAAACTGCCGGCTTGAGCCGGCAGAGGAAGGCGTTGAAAAGCTTGAAACCGAACCAAGCAAACCACCGACTGAAGTCGGTGGTCTCACCGAAGTTTCATGATTTTGAAAAGACATTTGATTCAAAAAAAGTTGAAGCATGGCTAAAAGAGCTTAAAAGCGTATACAATCGCGGGTTTTCAACAGGATTTTATTTTCAAAAGCCGGGTAAAAAAGAATTCACATATAATTCATCAAATTCTCATGCAAGCCATGCAAGAAAGCAGGTAGGCATTGTCACAAACTATTACCCAAAAAATAAAGTTGCTGCAGTACGCCTTATTGCAGGAAAAATACATGTGGGTGATGAAATAATAATTGAGGGAAAGACAACATATTTTAGGCAGCAAATTGAATCTATAGAAAACAACGCAAAGCCGTCAAATTTTGCAGAAAAAGGCGACATTGTGGGAATCAAGACAAGCAAAAAGGCAAGAAAAAACGATTACCTGTATGTTCTTGTAAAAAATTCTAAATAAGTTTCGCATTAGCATTACTATAACCTTTATAAAACTAATACTGTAAACATACTGCATTATACAGCATTTCTTAAAACAGGTGAAATAATATGAAATTCGTTATCAATGACAAAACAACAGGGAAATCATACTCAAAAGAGGTAGACAACGCGAAATTGACAGCCATTACAGGCAAAAGAATCAAGGACGATTTTGACGGCGGGATAATAGACCTTCCGGGATACAAGCTCAAGATTACCGGCGGCTCTGATAAAAACGGGTTCCCTATGCGCTCAGGAATACACGGGCAGGCAAGAAAGCGAATTCTTCTTGCATCCGGTGTCGGCTTTAACCCAAAAATAAGCGGCCAGAGAAAAAGAAAAAGCGTTAGTGCAGAAACTGTAACGGATTCTGTTGCACAGCTTAACTGTATTGTTGAAAAAGCAGGAAAGCAAAAAATAGAAGATATTTTCGGCGCGCCAAAAACAGAAGAAAGCGAACCGAAAAAGAAAGAATAATATTTTTTTTAAATCATTCTTTTTTAAAGTTACCAACATATTAGTTGTTAATGCATCTGACGGTGATTTCATAGTAAAAGAAACAAAAACTCAAAATAAGGCTCCTGAAATAAACATTGGTATCTTAGGCCATGTAGACCATGGGAAAACCACATTAACACAGATGCTTACAGGAAAATTCACCGATGAGCACTCAGAGGAGCTTAAAAGAGGTATCTCAATAAGGCTGGGCTATGCAGACATGAGCATAAGAAAATGCCCCAAATGCAAGGGTGCTGCAGCATACAGCACATTTCCTAAATGCTTTTCATGCAGTTCTGATACCAAACATTTAAGGACTCTTTCAGTTGTCGATGTTCCCGGGCACGAAACATTGATGGCAACAGTGCTTACAGGCGCATCTCTTATTGACGGCGCCCTTCTTGTTATTGCCGCAAATGAAAAATGCCCCCAGCCGCAGACCAAAGAGCATTTGGCAGTATTGAATATTTCCGGAATAAAGAACATAATTGTTGTTCAGAACAAAATAGACCTTGTTGATGCTAAAGAGGCAAAGAAAAATTATGATTCAATAAAGAAATTCTTAAAAGGTTCTGTTGCAGAAAATGCACCGATAATCCCTGTATCCGCACAGCATCGCGCAAATATCGAAGTGCTTTTAAAAGCAATACAGGATATTCTAAAAACGCCAAAGCATGATGCAAAGAAAAACCCAAAGATGCTTGTTGCACGAAGCTTTGATGTCAACAAGCCAGGCACGAAAATAGAAAATCTTGTCGGCGGCGTTGTCGGCGGAAGTGTTGTGGAGGGTGTTTTTAAAATTGGTGAAGAAATAGAGATATTGCCGGGCATAAAACAGAACAACAAATGGTCGCCTTTAAAAACCAAGATAACATCAATAAACAAGGGAAAAACACTAGCAACTGAAGGAACGCCTGGAGGCCTTCTTGCATTGTCAACCACTCTTGACCCATACATTGCAAAATCAGATAATCTTGTAGGCTCAGTTATAGGGCTTCATGGGAAAATGCCTCCTGTATGGAACACAC
>DAOVNB010000045.1 GCA_030630425.1 archaeon
AAAGGCAATGAAGTTGTCGGAGTTCATCTAAGACATGCAGGAGAGCCAAATGTCGATGAAATAAAAGGCATTGAAATACACAGGGTCCCTAAAGAACCTATAGAACAGGAAATCATAGTTGGTTTCAGCAAATTTAAAGAAGCGATATATCGGGAATGCCATTGTAATACCAGGACATTCATCAAGCCATATTATCAGGTGGATGGCTATGAAGAATTCAATAAAGTGAACGAATACTTCGGCAAAGAACTTGAGAATCTCCTTAAACATACTCCCGCAAACATAGTGCACATCCACGACTTCCAGCTCCTATTCACATATAAATATGTGCCTCGCGGAACACCTCTCGTAATCACATGGCATATTCCCTTCATTCCAAACATGTCAAAAAAACTAAGTGAATTTTTGGTAAAGCATCTCAATGAATATGATAAGGTAGTCTTTTTATCCCAGGACTATATTGATGCTGCCGTGAAGGCCGGGCTTCAAAAAGAAAAAGCAGAACTGATATATCCTATAACAGACACGAACTTTTTTCGGGTTCAGGATGTAGACAAAAGTGCGGTAAAATCCAGATACAAAATACCGCAGAACTCAAAAATAATATTGTGCGTCCAAAGACTGGACTATAAATCCGGCCATAATCAACTAATACATGCCTTTCTAAAAATAAAAGAACAAATACCGAATACGAAACTTATTTTTGTCAGCGACAAGTCAATGAGCAACAAAATCCCAAAACAAAGAGAATATATAAAACAAATACTGCGAATGATAAAAAAACTCAAGCTTGAAAAAGATATAATATTCACAGGAGACATAAGCAACCAGAGCCTTCTTGAGCTTTACAATACGGCAGACATTGTGGCTCTCTGTTCAAGAAACGAGGGTTTTGGCCTTTCAATAACCGAAGCTATGGCATGCGGAAAGCCTGTTGTCGGCACAAGGACCGGCGGAATTCCCATACAGATAAAAGACAACATAAATGGTTATTTGGTTGATGTCGAAGATATTAATGCAACCTCAAAACAAATAACAAGAATCCTTAAAGACAGCAAACTGCAAAAGAAAATGTCCAAAAAATCATTGGAAATGGTTGAAAACAACTTCAAGATTGAAAGGGGCATAGAAAAACACCTTATTCTATACAATAAAGTAAAAAAAGAAAAAGATGAACTGCACCGCATAGAACACATTGACACCACAGACATCAGGGCAATAATAACAGATTATGAGCGGACAATCACAGATAAACTGCCCTGTGATGAATTTAACGAAACAGACATTGACCGGGACCTGTTGAGAAATATGAAAAAACTCAACATTGATTTAATACTTACAACAGGAAGAGATATTCATTATGTGAAAAAAATGTGCAAAAAGTTCACAGAATGGCGCTGCATAGTAGCAGAAAATGGCGCAGTCATATATTTTCCCTCAACAAAAAAAACAATTACAATCAACACATATTACATGACAAAAGCAAAAAGAATAATAAAAAATCTCGAGCTTCCGGGCGCAAAGACAGGCAAGGTAATGGCAAGCGCAAGAGCCGCAGACGAGCAGTTCATAAAAGAAAAACTGTGTAAACTAAATGAAAAAGTAAGTTTCATCAAAAATGCCAATGAAATGCTGATTCTTCCCTTAGGTGTTGACAAAGGTATGGGATTAAGAATTGCAATGAGATACTTAAACATAGACATGGACAAAACCATAATAATCGGCAATGGGGAGACCAGCCAGAGTATGTTCATGAATCCGGGCATTAAGATAGCACTCTCTAATGCAACCAAAAAACTAAAAAAACTTGCAAATTATGTGACAAAAAGACCATCGACAAAAGGTATGCGTGAGATAATAGATTCTATAAATGGATGATGTGCCTGAAGAGATACAAAGATTATAATCATGAAACCTCTATGCAACCCCGCCCTAAACAATGTCGCTTGCGCTTCAATGTCTCCTCGCTCCGCTCGAAGAGGGCGGGGTTTGTTTGGTTCGGTTTCAAGCTTTTCGGAAATACCTCCGGTATTTCCTGTATTTCAGAAATACAGGAAGTCTGCGAAGCAGATTTCTGAAATTCCAACCGGCAACTCCACCCTGAAGGGCGGAGTTTCAACGGTTGTAAATGAAATCAGCCGTTGTTAAAACTTTTTAAACGCGAAACTACAATTTATGGTTATGGATAAACAAATATTGGACTTATTAAAGGCAAGCAGAGAAGTTATAGCAGACTGTTCCCTGCCAAATGGGGCAATTGTTGCTTCAAATTCCGCTAAATTACACTCCCATAAAGAAGCAAAAAACTACAACTTTGTCTGGCCCAGGGATGCTTCATACGCATGCGTCGCAGCAAATATGATTGGATTAGACATTCATGAAAAATTTTTTAAATGGTGCACTAAAGCAGAGGGCTGGGAAAAAACAGGTTTGTTTTATCAGTATTATCATGCTGACGGCAGGAAAGCATGTTTTCATTTTCAACCTGACCAAACAGCATGCGTTTTGATGGCGATATTTAATTATTATAAACACGACAAAAATAAATGCATGAAATTTGAAAAACTTATCAAAAAATCAGCAGACGGCTTATGCAGGATATGGGATAAAACTCATTTTAACCTGATGACTCAGGATTTGTGGGAAGAGCGGCTTTGTTTTCCGGATCTTAACGATAATTTTACTTATTCTCTGGCTATTTGCTCCAAAGGGCTGTCCTGTGCAAATGAGTTGATTCCAAACAAAAAGTGGTCCAAAACTTCAGATGAGATGAGAAGGGTTTTATTGAACAATTTTAACGATTATTTTTATCGTTCTTTTGGAAAGATAGATGATAAACAACTTGATGCTTCATTGTTGGGTCTGGTATGGCCTGCGAGAATATTAAATGCAAACGATGAAATTATGAAAAAAACAATAAGTCTTATTGAAAAAAGACTTGCTAAAAATTCAGGCATTTACAGATATGAAAATGATGTATATGATGGATGGATGTATCAAAAAACCATTCATCGCAAAAAAGGTGCGGGCTATTGGCCCCTTCTGAATTTTTGGATGAGCATTTGCTGGATGGAACGAAATAATAAGACGAAGGCATTGGAGTATTACGATAAGGTTCTTGGCGATATGAAAAATAAAAAATTCATTCCTGAACAAATCTTTGACAATAAAATTCAGGTAGCTGTTTCCCCTCTTTTATGGTCTCATTCCATGTTCATTATCGCTTCTAAAAAGTTAGGGTATATACAATGAGCACAGATATTTTTGGTGTACGACACATTTGCGATTAAGATAATTTTTCACGCAGTGAAAATTTGTGGTAACTTTGTGAATCGAACAAAGCCCTCCTAATCGCGGTTGCGCGTGCGGTAGCACCAAAAATTCTTTCAGAAATTTTGAGTTCACAAAGCCCTGCCGAAAATTATATCTTTTTTATTAATAGATATCCTCCAAGTAAAATACCTGCTGCACCAACCCACTGAATAGACGACATAGTTTCTCCCAGTAAAATATAAGCAAATAATGCTGAAAACAATGAACCTGAAAGGAAAAATGTAGTTGTGATAAACGGGCCAACTAATTTTATTGCCCTGTATTGGCAGATTATAGATAAAAAATATAAGATTGCTGTAATCAGGACATAAAACAAACCATCAAATAATGCACTTATACTATTGAGGCCCAAAAGAAAAGGAACAAACATCACTATTATTACTGCACTTATGCAGACTCGAAAGAAGATGATAATATCTGTTGATACGCTGCGCATGATTTTCTTGGCAAAAACATTTTGAAAAGCTACAGCCAATGCAACAATGATTATCAACGAGTCACCTAATTTAGGGAATATCAAAGTTCCATTGGTTACCAATAAAAATGTTCCGGTTAGCATTATAAACATAAAAAATATTGAATTTCTGGAAGATTTTTCTTTCAATAATATATAAGCAAAAGGCAATACAAACAAAGGAGTTAATCTAATAAGAAATCCCGCGTTTACTGCTGTTGTAATATTTTGTCCTATGACTAAGATTAATATCGCTGCAGCGGAAACAACTCCAAGAATAATCAAATCTCTTAATTCATGTTTTTTGATGAATTTCAGGTTCTTTAACTGTGGCGAAAAGAAAATAAGTGAAATAAAAATAATTATAATGCTTCTTGAAAATGAAAAGGATAGGGGATCTAAACCAAAATTCAGACCCATTTTTTGAACAACTATTAGCAAGCCGTAGAATAGAGATATTCCAATTAAATAAGCCAATGCAGTTTTATTAATTTTTCCCATATATATCTACTTTTGTTCGCTTTTTTAAAAGTCATTTGGGGTGTTGTCTAAATAAAATATCTAACAGATTCTTGGAACCCCAATGCCTCGAGGGTTGTCCAAGAATCGTTCGCCCATTTTGGTTTTTAATATTACTTTTTCGCCTTTAACAACTTCGCCTATAGTTTCCGCATCGGGGTTTTTTGTTTTTAGAATGGATAAAACCTGGCTTTCTGCGTTAGCAGATACAGCAATTACAACACGGCCTTCGCATGCAAGAGTTAGGGGGTCTATTCCCAAAACGCTGGTTATTGCTACTGTCTCTTTTCGTATAGGGATTTTTTCTTCATCAACGACAATTCGTACATCTGACTTATCCGCAAGCTCATTTAAGCACGCTGCAAGACCGCCGCGCGTGGGGTCTTTTGCGGATTTTATCATGCCTGAAAGTTCATTTATGATGCCAACAACCGGTGCGCAGTCAGAAATTATATCTGTTTTGTAGTCAAAGCGGGAAGCCAATACTGCGGCCCCGTGGTCGCCTATTGTTCCAGACACTATTATCTTGTCACCAACTGAAAGATTGTTATTTCGTATGATTTTTTTTGTTGTGCCAATACCTGTTGTGTTTATTATGATTCCCTGAAGCTCTTTTTTTGGCATGACTTTGGTATCACCTGTTACTATCGGGACATTCAGTTTTCGCGAAACATCATTTACAGAGTTTATTATTTTTTCTAAATCAATTGCCGGGAATCCTTCTTCAACTACAAGAGATAATGAAAGTGCGATTGCGCTTGCGCCCATCACAGCAAGGTCGTTTACAGTGCCTGTAATTGCAAGTTTTCCAATGTCTCCTCCCGGGAAAAAATGAGGGCTTTGGGTGTATGAGTCTGTTGTCATTACAAGAAAACTATCCCCTGCATTCAGGTATGCACCATCGTCCAGTTGGCCTTCCCACTTGCCTTTTAATTCAAGGCGTTTTCTTATCTCTGTTATAAGTTCGCCCATAATGGCTCCGCCTGCGCCATGATTTAATGTAATTTTTGTATCCATTTCAATTACCGTATTTGTAGCTTATCCTGCATGCGCCTTCAGCACCGACCATGCAAGGGCCGATTGGGTTATCTTCAGTACATGCTTTTGAAAACAATGGACATTCTTTTGGCTCTATTTTTCCCATGATGACTTCAGCGCATCGGCATGCTTTGTTTTCTTTTGGTTTTGGGATATTTTTTAATATATCTGCGTGCTTTTTTCTTGCGTCTTGTTCTATGTATTTGTATTTTAGCATCAGCCCGCTTTCAGGAATACTACCAAGACCGCGCCAATTTGCATCGCATTTTTCAAAAACGCTTTCTGTAAGTTGTCTTGCTTTTGGATTTCCTTCTTCTTTTACCGCACGGGTGTATTGGTTTTCTACTTTTTTTTCGTTGTTTTTTATCTGACGCAAAAGCATTAAGACTGATTGCAGGACATCTTCTGGCTCAAAGCCTGCTATGACCTGAGAAGCGTTTATTTTTCTGTAGGGTTCAAGACCGATTATTGAAGACACATGACCCGGATTTAAAAATCCGTCAATCTCGTTTTTTGGGTCTGAAACAATAAGATTCATGGCTTTAGGTATTGTCTTGTGCGCGCATAAGATATCAATGCCGTTTTTTACCGCCCATGCGCTCATAGGTGTTGTTGTTTCAAAACCTATGCCAAGAAATACAATGTTTGGGTGTGTTTTTTTTAGGCGCACAGCATCAATTGTTGACTCGACAATAAAGACATCTGCGCCTGTTTGTT
>DAOVNB010000064.1 GCA_030630425.1 archaeon
ATCAATAGAAGAGCTAAAAGAAATAGCAGACATTCTCAAAGGGAAAACAGTAAAAATCGCAACATGGATTTCAACAGCAAGAGCAATAAAAAAAGAAGCAGAAAAGCTCGGCATCTTAAAAACTATTGAGGATTCAGGCGCAATTGTGGCAGCCGACACATGCATGGCTGTAGCACCATTGAAAGGAAGATTCACATGCATGGCAACAAACTCTGCCAAGGCCTGTTTTTACGCTCACGGCTCAAACAATTTCAAGACAAAACTAGGAAGCACAAAACAATGCATAGACTGCGCAGTGGACGGAAAATGGAACTAAAAGCAAGAAGCATATCAAAAGGAACCGCAACAGGAAACCTATTAATCAGCCGCGACGCCATCTCTTTTTACGGTGGGGTTGACCCCAACACAGGAACTATTGTCGAAAAAGACCATTCCTTAGAAGGAAAATCAATCGCAGGCAAAGTTCTTGTATTCCCAAAAGGAAAAGGATCCACTGTAGGCTCATACACGATTTATCGCTTAAAGAAAAACAAGGTTGCGCCATTAGCCATAATAAACAAGGAAACAGAGGCAATCGTTGCTGTTGGCGCTATAATTTCAGACATTCCTGCAATAGACAAGCTTGAAAAAGATGCATATAAAAATCTAAAAACCGGACAAATTGTCACAGTTGACGGAAATAAAGGTGTATTAATATTAAAATAATTGTAGCGATAACAGGCGCAAGCGGGACAGAAATTGGAATAAGGACCATTAAGGAACTAAAAAAATCAGGTATTGAGACGCATGTCATTATCTCTGAATCTGCAAAAACCGTAATGAAATACGAAACAGAAAATTACGAAGAATCTATGAGAAGAATCACTGAAAACTCTCACAAAATATACAAAGAAAACGACATTGCAGCAAGCATAGCATCAGGCTCATTTAAGGTTGACGGCATGATTATCGCCCCCTGCAGCATGAAGACATTGTCTGCAATCGCAAACGGCTATTCGGAAAACCTTGTAACCCGCGCAGCAGATGTCCAACTAAAACAACAAAGAAATCTCGTGCTCGTCCCCCGTGAAAGCCCGCTAAACGCAATTCACCTTGAAAACATGCTAAAACTTTCAAAACTAGGTGTTTGGTTAATACCTCCTATGATGTGCTATTATATAAAGCCGAAAAGCGTAAATGATTTAACAGACAACGCTGTTGGCCGCATTCTCGATGCTTTTGGCATAGAACACGGCCTTTACAAAAGGTGGAAGAAATGAAAAACATCACCATACTTAAAATTGGCGGCTCGCTTATAACGGAAAAAGACAAAGATACGCCAACAATAAATTATCCGAATCTTAAGCGCTTTGCAAAAGAAGTTGCGGAAAGCTATCAAAAAGAAAAATCACCACTTGTTTTTGTCCACGGAGTAGGTTCTTTCGGGCATGTTATCGTGCATAAGACCGGAATACACAAAGGATTGACAAAAGAATCCCATCTTATAGATTTTGCAGAAACGCAGAGGCTTCAAAACGAGCTTAATGTGGCTGTTGTGCAGGAATTCATTAAAAACAATATTCCTGCAATGCCTGTTCAGGCATCTGCAAGCGCTGTCATGGAAAAAGGAACCATAAAAAGCATGGATGTAAAAGCAATTTCGGGTATGCTAGATATCGGTCTTATGCCCACGCTTTTTGGAGTCCCGGCATACGATTCAAAACAAGGATGCTCAATTCTTTCAGGCGACGATATCTGTGTATATCTTGCAAAAATGCTAAATGCTACTCGGCTAATACATGCAACAGATGTAGATGGTGTTTTCGATTCAAATCCAAAAGAAAACCCTAATGCAAAGATTATATCTCACATTACCCGCCAGAATTTTGAAGAAGTCCTTAAAAAAACAACAGGTTCAAGCAATACAGATGTGACTGGCGGAATGAAAAACAAGATAAAGGGACTTCTAGAGCTGGTTGGAACTACAACAGAAATCATCAACGGCAACAAAAAAGGATACATAAAGCGCGCCCTTTTAGGCGAAGTTGGTCTGGGTACGAGGATTTGTTGATTCTAAAAGATATAATTCGCAAATTTTCAATAACAACAAACAGATACAATCAAATAATATAACATAAATTTAATTTTGATACTATTAAATAGTAGTATATTTAAAGTTTAATTCACTAAATAGTGTTATGATTACTGAAAAAATGACTTATTCCCCACATTCAGAAAAAAATGAGCGATACCTGTGGCTTGAAGAACATAACATAAATGCAGATAACTACCTTAAATCCTTGGGTCACGATCGTATACCGCCCATAGATACTATGAATGAGGCATACAAAATAGCAAAAGAAATAGGTATTAAAGAAGAAGATATTGAAAAATTTCCTGCATTCCTATCATACGCAAAACAAAGAATTGAAGGCCATATAGAATTACTCATCAATACTCTCGGATCAGATAGAAATATCTTAAAAAACCCTAAAGTATTTGGTCCTTCTGAAGATTACATAAAAGACCGATACAATCTAATAGTTAATGAACTTGAGTTAGATAAAAAAATCATGAATCATAGCAATATGTATGAGCTCTCTGACGACAACATAAGGAATACTTTCAAAGTCGTTGTTACTAAGTTAGGTTTAGATAAAAACATTCTAGAACACACAACTATTTTTGATCTTTCAGAAAAAAATATAACCGACACAGTTTACTTCTTTAGACATACCGTGGGCTGGGATAATGCACAGATTGAAGCGCGTCCCATTTATATCACATTGTCCGTAAAACGAATGAAATATGCTTACGGCAGTATGACAAAGGATTTAAGATTTAAACCAGATACATTAGATTTAGACAAACTCTTTTTCGAATCCAGTGAATTGAGAATTTTAGATACTAAAAAATTCCTAGAAACAGTATATACAAAAATAAATACAATCCCGCCAAGTATTGATTACAATGAAAATCCAAATATTTTATTGTTGTCCCATAAAGAATCAAAACAAATGAAAACATCTTATCGGCTTATGACTAAAACTTTAGGATTTGATCCAAATAATTTAGAATTGGATAGGCTATTCTTCAAATCCAGTGAATCGAAAATTTTAACGAATAAAAAAAGATTAGATGAATTATACCCTACATTCGGCACCATTCCAACAAATATAGATTATAATAAAAACCCAAACATTTTATTGTTAAAAACCCCCACTTTTGGAAAAATAATTAACGAAGAATTACGCAAGATCACATAAAGTAATTCTACCAATATTTCAAATATCACAACTCTCACATTTTTAATGTTTTTTTATTGCGCACAACCACACCAACAATAAAAAAGCTTGAAATCCACCAAGCACATAGAAATTTAATGATTTTTTTTCTAAATAAATAGCATGATAACTGTTTTACGCTTGGGTCATAGGCGCTTCCGCGACATGAGAATAACAACGCATGTAGCCCTGACTGCGCGCGCTTTTGGCGCGAAGAAAGTAATCCTTTCAGGAGAAAAAGACGACAAAATCTTAGAATCAGTTGCAGATGTCTCCAAAAGATGGGGTGGCGGCCTTGAAATCACATATGATAAGAACTGGAAAAAGATAATTAAAGATTTCAAAGGCACAAAAGTTCACTTAACCATGTTTGCCCCGAACATGACTGAAAAAATTAACGAAATAAAAGCAAAAAAGGACAATCTTCTTCTAATTGTCGGCGGCGAAAAGGTCCCGGGCGAGGTATTCCAACTAGTTAACTACAACATCGCAATCGGAAACCAACCACACTCAGAAGTTGCAGCAACAGCGATTTTCCTGCACGAATACACAAACGGTCAGGAATTTAAAACACAATTCAAAGACGCAAAAATAAAAGTAGACCCAATGAAACGCGGAAGAAAGACTGTTGAGAAATAATTTCACTTTTTCGATAATAAAACAACCCTGCTTCTCTCATCTTCGTCCTTGTAATTATACCCAAGTTTCTCATTAATCTTCTTTGAAAACGCAACAACTTGCTCGTGTACTGGCATTGCCTCTAAAGGAAGGCGATATTGGGAAAACCCGACATGCATATACGCCTTAACTTCAACAAAATCAGTATCTGTTCTTTTAATAAGTCTCACATAATCATCAATATTTTTGTCATTCCACCCCTTTACCATCGTAAGCCTGACTGCGGTTTTGCATGATAGAGACGGCAGAATATCAATTGTCTTGTTAAATCGTTCCCAGAAGTCAGGAAATTGGGGTACATCAATCTTTTTGTAAATCTCTTTTGTCGGCGCATCCAGCGAAAGATAAAGCTGGCTTGGCTCATTACTCCCTTCAAGCCTTTCAGGGAACTGCCCGTTTGTAACAAGGAACACAGCCATGTTTTTTTTGAACTCTGCAATCAAATCAGAAATTCTTGAATATGCAGTTGGCTCGCCAGTCAAAGATATCGCAACATTTGTGGGATTTTGCGCTTCCCGCCATTTTTTCATATCTGTTCCGGAAAAACCCTTAAAACCCGTCAAAAGCTTTCTTTGCGCTTCAATTGCACCCCTCACAATATCTTTCGGTTCATCCTCCGCCACTCCATCCATTGTATTTGCAACAGTCTTGTCTGTTGCCCTCCAGCAATAAACGCACCTGTTAGGGCAAAAATACGCTGAGGGCGTCATCTGGAGGCATCCATGGCTTTTTATCCCGTGTAGCTTGCCATAAAATTTCTCCTTGTAGCAGACACCCTGCCCGCGCAAAGACTTCTTTGTCCACTCGCAGACTTTCACAGCAGAATGCTCCCCCACAAGTCCATACTGCTGTTTTTCTAAAAGCATCTTCTGTTCTACCGGATTCATAAGTGACATTTCAAGAACAAATTATAAAATCTTATTGCTTAACTCTCACAAAAACACATCATTTTTTGAATAATGTAATGAAATCATCTCCATAACGCTCAAAGGCACTTCTATGTGTTTGAACATCCATTTACTACGGATAAGTCACTTATTAGGAATGGATTTAAAAATATTTGCTCTTCTAAAAGATGTATGAATGAATATGTTAAAAAAGGCGCTATTGAAA
>DAOVNB010000065.1 GCA_030630425.1 archaeon
AATCTCCTTTTTTTATCAAGCCTTTTAGTATATCTTTGAAATCCATATTAATTGCCTTCACCGTAGATTAAAAAACAGGTTTGATGAGCTTTTAAATAGCCTGTTTATGATGTCCTTTGTCCTGAAAAGAACGAAATACGGGATTTTTGCGTCTTCAAGCTTTTTTGTCGTGATATTGTTTCTCTCAAGTATGAAAAAAACAGATATGTTTGCCTTTTTTTTAAGATGCATTATGCTCGCAATAAGGTCATCGCCGTATAGGGGACCGTCATCTATTACAACATAATTTCCATATTCTTCTATGTTTCCATAAATGTTTTCAAAATCCGCAATTATTAGTGGTTTTTCAAGCTTAAGGGAGAGTGCTGCAGCATAGGGAATTGTGTTCCTTGCGTATATTCCGCACGCAGGCGATTTGATATTGATTTTATTGTGCCTTATGGCAATTATCCCGTCAATTTCAGCCAGTTTGCTTTTGAATTTACTAAGTGCAAGATCAACTATCGCATTGATTATTTCAGGCTCGCATTTTAATGTGTTTAAGTCGAAATCATAGTTTGTATGTATCCCGGGTGCAATTTCCCAGACTTCCTCAAAACTCGGGTATACAAGCGATTCTATAAATGAAAGTATTGCTTCTTTTTTATTTTCAGATACCTGATTGATTGCTTTTTTTGCTTTCTGTTTGTTGTATGCAGTTATTGCATCTTCTTTGAATCCAAAAAAAAGATTTATGACTGAATCGTTTAGATTGGGCATATTTTTTAGCAACGCTGTTGTCCTTTTGTTGTTCTGTAATGCAAGATATGCTTTTTCATCTATTGTGTAAAGTGCGATAGTCCCTTTTTTTCTTCCAATAAGAATTCCCCTATTTGCAAGAGATCGCATAATAGCACTTGTCCTTGAGCGCGACTTTCCCGCTATATCTGATATCTCACGGGCTGTAGAATACTTGTTTCTTGCTTTTAGGGCAGATAAGACATCTGCTTCTACTTGCGTTATCAACTAAAACCAACTTCCTGTTCAACAACCGAACAGTTCACTACCAACCAATATAAACCAACAATTTTAAGAATCTTTTGATTGGTTGGTGGTTAAAATTCCTGAATTAGAAAAATACAAGATTGATTTTTTAGATGCTTTATATACTGCAGGCGCCCTCAAACTAGGCACCGATTCTGGTGGTGATTATACCCTAAAGGCTAAAAGATTAGCACCCCATTTCATAAGTATTGGCGAATTAAATGATGGTGTAGCAACCAACCTGCTTGGAGAGACCTATGCAATAGCGTTAAATGAGGTTCTTACAGAAGAAGAATATGACCTATTATACGGCATACCTCAAAAAGGCATTCCTATCGTAATTTCTACATCTATGAAACTTAAGGAATTATTTGGCATTAATAAGCCATGGTTTTATACAAGACCTGAAGGGGACGAAAAAACATATGGTGAAAAAACACAAGATACAGAAAAAGAGCTTTCCGATGCTGAAGAAAGAAAAGCAAAATTAAAATCTTTAGTGGTTGGCCGAGAACCTGAAGAAGGCAAAAATACAAGAGTTGTTTTGTTTGACGATGTTCTTTCAACAGGAGGCGCCAAGTATGGAGCCAAAAAATTATTATCTAGTCTTGTTGATGATATCAATTATGCTGCGCTTGCGATTCTTGTTGACCGGCAGGAAGTTTCAACAAACGGGAAAGGTGCTGTAGAAGAATTTAAAGAGAATACAAATATTCCTATTATTTCAGGCATAACTGTTTTGGACATATACAAATACTTTAAAACAAAACCCGAAGTAAATCAAGACGCACTTAAAAGAATGGAAAATTACCTTCGCGTATATGGAACTGAAGAAGCGCGAGAATATGTGGGCAAAATACCCGAGCAAATAATAATTGACCGCAATAAAAGCGTGACTGTGGCGTGTGATGTTCCGACAGTCGAAGCATTCGAAGAACTTATTGAAGAAACTCACGATGTCGATGGTATCGAAGGATACAAAGTTGGCTTTGAGCTGATGCTTAAAGAAGGTCTTGGTAAAGTTGTTGAATCTAAACGGAATGAAGGCCGCAAAATATATTACAACCATCTTGGGGGCGCAACAGACATACCAGATGTTGCTGAAAATTTTATGAAGCAATGCAAGGATGGCGGTGTCGATGGTGTTGTATTGTCTTTCTTTTCCGGTCCTGCAACAGCAAAAGCATGGGTTGAGGCAGCAGATAAATATGATATTGAAATAATTGCAGAAAGCCTTATGGGGCACAATGGATTCTTAGAAGAGGACAGCGGATTTATATCTAAAGACACTTCAAAAGAGATGCACAGGTACTTAACTGAATTAGGGGTAACTAAATTCATACTTCCTGAAGCGGACAAGAATACAAATGAACATGTTAAAGATGCTATTAAAGAAAATGAAGAGATTCTTTCAGAACTTGGCGCAGATATATTATACAGACCATATGATAAAGAAGTTAAAGGCGCAAACTTTGATGAGATAACCGCTCCTGAAGTAATGGAAGTCGGATTGAAATCCATTGTAAAGATTGCCCAACAGCATACAACTAAACCGATAATATACGACCATCAAAAAGCAGGAAACAACACGCCTGCTTCAGCTAAGCCATTTGCAGAAGCATGCAAGAATGCGGGTGTTGACGGCGTGATTATATTCCCACAGGCAGGTCCTGAATCTGAGCGTGCTTATATATACCAATTATTGAATCAGGATTTAAATGTTATTGTTGGCGGGGTCATGACGCACCCAAAATATTTGGCAAGTGATGAAGGATTTATTTCAGATGAAGGAGCATACAAGATTTATGAAATAGCGGCAGAAATGGGTGTAAATAATTTTGTTGCGCCTGGAAACAACATTCCACGATTAAAGAGAATAAAAGAAATTGTTGAAACTGAGGGGATAACACCCACAGTTCATTCGCCAGGACTAATTACTCAAGATGGCGATATTAAAGAATCGGCAAGTATTTTTGAAAAATTTAATGGAATTATTGGACGCGGAATTTACGGGGCGAAAAAGATACATGAAGCAGCCATTAATGCAACAAGTAAACTTTGAACAAATGCCCCACCGCAAAAACCTTTTTAAAGCTTTATTGTTCAATAAACTTCAGTTTAGTTGTTTCTAAATAATTATAGAACGATGACTTGCTAGCACCTCTAACGGGTGCAATGATGTTAGGAGGAATTAAAATGGCATTATTGGATTTTGAAGTACCGAAAGATGTTGCAGAACAGGTATATACAGCACTTGAGGCTGTGGGTTCTGCAGGAAATATCAGAAAAGGCACAAATGAAGCTACAAAAGCAATTGAAAGGGGTCTTGCAAAGCTTGTTGTAATTGCTGAAGATGTAAGCCCGATTGAAGTTGTTATGCACATGCCCGTGTTATGCAATGAGAAAAAAGTACCTATTATCTCTGTTCCAAGCAGACAAGAACTTGGTGCGGCTGCGGGCCTTGAAGTATCAACAGCAGCAGTGGCTATAGTTGATGACGGCAAAGGCAAAAAGCAGATAGAAGATGTTGTAAAAAAGATAAAAGAGCTTTCAAAGTAAGTGATTTTTATGCCAATACCAGCTAAAGTAATAGCCCTTATGGGTAAGACAGGCGCTAAAGGCGTCTCACGAGTTAGATGCAAGATTATTGATGAATCAAGCAGAGACAAAGTAATAGTTCGAAATGTCATGGGTCCTGTAAAAGTCGGCGATATTCTGATGATACATAAGGCAGACATGGAAACTGCGGGCGTAATCGATTAAAGGTGAATCAAGATGAAGTGTGATTTTTGTAAAGATTCAATAAAAGACGGATTCGGTTTGCTTGTAGTCCAGACTGACGGTTCTGTTAAGCATTTTTGCGGTTCCAAATGCGAGAGAAATATGAAAATGAGGAATCCAAGAAAAACAAGATGGACCGGCATCTACAAAAACTTAAAAGCAACCCGATTAGAGCTTGAAAAGAAAAAGTGATGATATGTCCAATAACGAAAAAACACTTATCCTTGTAAAGCCTGACGGCGTACAGAGAGGCCTTGTAGGGGATATCCTTTCAAGATTTGAACATAAGGGCCTTAAATTAGTGGCTCTTCGCATGCTGCAGGTAACAAAAAACATGGCAGAAACCCACTACGGCGAACACAAGGGAAAACCATTCTATAAAGGGCTTCTTGATTTCATAACAGCAGCGCCTTTGGTTGCGATGGTTGTTGAAGGGAAAAGCGCTGTAACTGTTGTCAGAAAGATGGTAGGCTCAACAAACCCCGAGGATGCAGCTCCCGGAACAATAAGGCATGATTTTGGTATGCATACCGGAAGAAACCTCATCCATGCATCTGATTCAGCAAAAAGCGCTGAAAAAGAGATAAGCCTTTTCTTTGATATAGACCAAGTGGTTGAGTGGAAAAAAGACATGGACTATTGGGTATATGAGTGATGGCTAAGAATATGTTTTCTTTAAAAAAAAATGTTGCCAATATGGTTACCGTAAGTAATGCTGTTTTTGGCATTGCGTCTATTTTTTTTACGATTGCGGGAAATTATTCTTATGCAGCTATTTTAATATTTCTGGCAATTGCTTTAGATATTCTTGATGGTGAGATTGCAAGAGGCTTAAATATCACAAGCGAATTAGGCAGTCAGCTTGACTCTTTATCCGACCTTGTTACATTCGGAGTTGCAACTGCGGTGCTTGCATATGTTTTTATTTTTAAAACAAGCCTTTTAGGCGCTGTTGTATCTACAATACTTGTACTTTGCGGGATTTACAGGCTTGCAAGATTCAATGTATTGACAAAGCAAAAAACATTCACTGGCCTTCCGATACCCGCAATGGCTGCAATAGTATCATCTTTTGTAATTGCAGGAAACATACTTTCACAAGAAATAATGGCTGTATTTCTTATTTTGCTTTCATATCTTATGATATCTAAAACAACATACCCT
>DAOVNB010000183.1 GCA_030630425.1 archaeon
ATTATCACAAGATTATCGCGAAGGTCTTCAATTTCCGTATCAAGATAAGTAATTTTTGAAGAAGATGTGCCGTACATCCCTAAAAGCGCTGCAACTTCGCCTGCCAGATGCCCGCACTTCTCGACACGGTTAAGCTCACCATGAGGGTAAGGCGCGCCGACAACTATTTTGCAGTTTATTTTGCCGTCACGCACAAACGGCTTTAAAAGTTCAGGCACCTGCTGGTATTCATGGAATTTTATATCTGTTGGTGTTGATTTCACAAAATCAGGGACAAATGAATACGCGGTCTTTGTTGCTGTGTAATATTGTGCAATTGTTCCTGCCCGCGCTTCTGTTCTGTCTTTTTTTATAAGTCCTGCCTGTTCAAGCGCGCGAATATGATAATATATATTCTGCTCATGAATCTTAAGTTTTCTTGAAAGCTGAAGCGGATACATGGGCTCATGTGCAAGTTCCTTTAAAAGGCGCGCCCTTACAGGGTGCGCTATACTTTTGAGCGTCTCTTCACTTTTAAGCAAGACTGTTGGGACAACGGTCTTTTGCGTATCATCAAATATATAATTCATGGTATAATAAGGAACAGTAAATATTATAAATCTTTTCATAATATTATTATAACTTTTATTATAACTTTAGTATTCTTTTAATAACCGACATAAAAAGATTGCGTGCTTTTGGAGGTCAGTTATCAATGATTTTTTAGGAGCGTATATATATGGGTTCGATATAAGTGTTACTTCTTGATGGTTAATTATTAATGAATGGTGACGAAATGAGCAATATTGGCGTAATTCAAATTGGTTTTGGACAACAAGGGAAAAGAAATATTCAAAAATTGTCCGCCCTTCAAAAAGAAGGATACCCGCTAGAACTTATAGCGATATCCGATATAAACCCATCTCAATTCAAACAGCCAATAACACCAGACACATATTTAAAAAACCTTTTTCCAGATACAACATGCTATGTTGGTCGTGGAGCCAACGCCATTCGAGAATATCCCAGAGTTAATGTGGTTTTAGACTCAAGCAGCACTGTTTGGGAGGGAATGGATATCCATGGAGAAAATATGGCTGCGTTCTTAGAAACACATTCTAAAAAAGGAAATGCTATTTATGCCACAGAAGACCTGCCCACATACCGCCCGACATATGGTGTTGAAAAGCCAGTCACAATGACTCTTGCATTAACCTCAGAATTAATAAGAAATTTCAAGAAAGAAGGTATTTATGTTCTTGAAAACGCTGTTGAATCTTTCATGCCGACAAAAATGGCAAGTGTTGATGACATCACAAAGAATGAACTGGAGATTCTAAATGCGGAATATGCAAGACTTAGCTCAACACAGAAAAAAAGTGTTGATACAAACAGGCTTGTAATCCATACATTTGGTGGTGCGTGGCATGACAAAGCACCTCATGACCTTACAAAATTCTTTCAGACATACTATGAACGATATGGTGCATTTCCAGACATATCCATACATAATGCAAAGCTAGACATACTGGAAATATTGACACCAAAAAAGAAAGTACATATCGACAAACTTGGAGAATATAGAGGTTCCGTCCCAGAAGATATGAGAACTGTCAATGAAAGTTATGCAGATGCCGCAATTCAAATTGGCGATACAGAAGCAAGATTCATATGTTCGCACTTAGGCGCAAAACCAGAGCATCTTGAATTAATTAATAGTTGGTTCACCCCGGAAATCAAACAAGAAGTTGCAAGAGCCGCAACAGAGAACGGCAGAACAAGAACTGCTGAAGATGTCAGGGGAGCATATGGCACAAACCATGTGGATTTAGAATCGCGCACCGAACACATAACCTGTAGGGCAAAAAATGGCGAGATTGTTAAATATCTTACACAAACATTCGGTAAACCAGTACCATCATTCTTTACTGCAAGAACCATTGGTGATGGCGATGTTAATGTCCTGCAGGAAGGACCAAGTGATGGACACCTGCTTTTTGTCAAAAATATAATGGATGTTGCACTGGATAAAGAAAACCCGATAATACCCATAGAGGTTATTAATGTCGAATCAGAAATCCTTGAGCGTGTTGACAGAACAGGTAATCGTGATGGAAGAGAAGAACTTAATTTATTGAGTTCAAAAAACAATGCTTTGGCAGAAATGATGAAACCGGAATTAAAAAAAGCGGGGTTCTGGTAAAATTATATAAGGTAATATTTTATGAAAATCCTAATCTTCCAGCCGCACAACAACAATGCCATTATTGGCATGGGCGGCACAATACTGAAACTGAAAGAGAAAGGCGCTAAAATCGTGTATGTCTATATGACTGACGGGCGACATGGTGCTGAGCTTATTCCTGAAGAAAAAATAATTGAATACCGAAAACAGGAGGGACAAGATGAGCGCGAGTTTGTCGGAATTGGTGGTTACTATCAATTTAATTTAGAAGATGGAACACTTTCAAAACTTGATGACGAACAAAAAGATAAACCCAAGCAAAAAATACGCGAAATTATAGAAACTGAGAATCCTAATGTTGTGTTTCTGCCCTCGAGAAGCAATATGCATGAAGACTATAAAGGCTGCCATGATATTGTGATGGATGTTCTTTTACAAGACAAACCAAATGTTTTAACTGGAAAATATAGTGTC
>DAOVNB010000160.1 GCA_030630425.1 archaeon
CGCATTTTGTTCCTTTGTGCCTGAAAGCTCTTTTTTGAGTTCAACAAGCGTGTTTTGCCTTGACGCTTCAAAGGTCACAAGTTCCGGAATCATTTTCAAATCTTGGGCACCCTTGATTTCAACACGAGCACCTTCTCTGATTGAGACATTTACATCCTGTCGTATAGTTCCTAATCCTCTTTTGACTTTGCCGGTGCTTTTTAGAATCATACCTATTTTTTCTGCAACTTCGCGAGCTTGCGACGGTGTCTTTATGTCCGGCGTTGTTCCAAGCTCGACTAATGGAATCCCAAGCCGATTAAGCCCGAATATCTTTGTGTGGTCGTGCTCTCCTAGAATCTGCGCTGAGTCTTCCTCAACAGAGATATTGGTTATGCCAACAGAACCAAAGCTTGTTTCAAGCTTCCCATCAAGCCCTACAATCGCTGTCCTCTGGAATCCGCCTGTGTTTGAGCCGTCAACAACTGTCTTTCTCATAATATGGACTTCTTTCGGAATTTCTGCATCAAAAATAAGCGATATCTCAAGTGCTATATCAAGCGCCTCGTTTCTGATATTGTGCGGCGGCTCCTCATCAAGTTCAACCAGACATGACTCGTTTTCGTATGTCTTGTAGACGAATGTTTTCTGTTTTCTCATTTCCTCTTTTGCAGATACATCCACTTTGCCTGTTTCTCCCGCAATTGCCCGAAGCCTTCGCTCAACTTCTCCTTTAGGTAATTCATTCATTGTAGTTTCACAATCACAGAAAAGCTTTTTGCAATCAAGCTGGCGGTGTATCTCAACGCCGCACTTAAGTCCCAGTTTTTCAAAATCAAGTGTTGTCATAGTATTACTCTAATCGTATTACAAATATAAAAATAGTGGTTATTCGTAATTATATTCTGCGGAATCTGTACCGTAGACAAATTTAATTTTTTTAGTAGGCGTTGTGTTATTTTTTATCGTTCCAGTGCAGACTCCTTCTTCACCCACATCTAATTGTTCAAAGTCACAGGATTTATCATGTATAATCAGACCATCCACATATATTTCCGTGTCGTAAGTTTTTTCAAATTCATAAACGCCTTCATTTTTTACCGTAAGTGTTAATTTTTGATTTTCGATATTTACATTTTTAATAGTGATATATGAAGATTCCTGTCGATTAAATCGAATGCATAAATTGATTGCATCATTTAAAAAATCAAATTTATATTTTTTGTAAAATGTTTTGTCAATATTGTTTGAATTATTAAAAGAAATATGTTTGTTTTTTTCTTTAAGCCCAATATTTGTTTTTATTCTATTATCAATAAATTTTAAATTAGCATTTTTAGTTTCCGTATCCATTAATGAATTTGTTGTTGAATTTTGTTCAGTAACTAATTTTTTTGTTTCTGTTAAATAGGAATTGTATGTTTTAAAACATAAATTTATTGCATTTAAAGGATTTGTTTCTTTTATGGTCTCTAATTCATCAAGTTTAAAATCCACATTATTAATAATTCTATTTTTGTATATTTTAGATTGACTCTCTTCTTTAAAATTGTTTTTTAAGTATACACAATACTGATCTATTAACAGCATATTCTCCATAGTTAAAAGGGTTGTAGTTACAGAATATTTATTCATTTTAAATAGATTATTTGTATTTGGCGTTGCTAAAAAATAAGATTTGCTCGTATATCCAGTTACTGGTTTCATGCCACGATCAAATAACTCTTCAGTATCGCAAATTGAAAAATTTTCAGTTCCAATACAATGAGAAATATTTTCTGTGTATGCCGGGATTTTTTCACCACTGAAAGAATACAGCGTAATTCCTAAAAAAACTATAAACGCAATAACTAAAACCGGCGTTAAAACGTTGATTTTTCTTAAATTTATTTTTTTAAGTATTATTTTAATTATTGCATTTATGATTGCAAATGTTATTATCCCCATAAAAAAGCCAACAATTAAACCAAAGGTCATTTGACCGCCAGGCATTAGATTAAGTACATCTATATTTTGTTTCGTTGAATCAAATGCTAATAAATTCAAGATGCTTGTGTTAAAAAGATATGCTGCTGTAAATAGTGATGCCGCAATTGTTGAAATTCCTAAAATAACATACGATACAACACTAGAATAAAATACTTTTTTGAAATTTGAGTTATAACTCCGGTTTGCAATTGTAAATGTTGCAATAAAACCAATTAAAATTCCGTAAGTTTCTATAGTTCGCAGATAGTCGAAAAAAACTAATGCATACACTAAAGTAATCGTAGCGATTGACGCTGTGACGCCAGAATACGCACCTATTTTAAACGCCGATGTTTCTGCAAGTGGTTCTTTTTGTTCTAGTTTATTTTGTTTGGTTGTGGTTTCTTGGTCGGTATTCTCAGTACTTATTTGCGTAGTCTGTATGTTATTTGTTTGTATTTCCGACAATACTTTTTCAATATCGTTTAAATTATAATTAGAATCGAGAAGAGATTGTTTTATCGATTCAAGTGTATATCCCGCTTTCAATTGGTCATTAACCCACAAAAGCAATTCTTCATCAGCCACAACAATCACAAAAACATCCTATTTTCAAATAAGTAGTATTATATTTGTCAATTCTGCGTATAAAGTTATTCTTATGTGTGCGTAGAATGGTTATTTATAACAATTATCTTATAATCCCAATTCCTCTGAAATCCCTTTCATCGCTTCAAGTGATATCTCTACAAAATTATCATATGGGATTCCCGCAGTTTCGCATTCCATAATCATATCACGCCGGGATCCTGCTGCAAAGCCCTTTTTCTTATACGCTTTTTTAATCGTTTTTTCACTCACATTATCAATCTTTTTTTCTTTCACCATGGCGCAAGCAACAACAAGCCCTGTCATCGCATCTGCGGCAACAAGCATATGGTCCATTTTTGTCGTTCGTTCCG
>DAOVNB010000126.1 GCA_030630425.1 archaeon
AAATAATGCAATCAATATTAAGTATCCTAATTTAGATGTTTTTTTCTCACTAATTTCTGTATAAGAATTTTGTTCCATAGTAATTAAAATTGCTAATGACGTTTATAACTCTTTCTTTTTGTTTTTGCCCTGTTAGAGAAATAGGTCTTTTCTCAATTGAAACTAATAAAGAATAAACACAATTATTATTATGGATACCCAAAAAAAAGCAATTTTAAGTATAGTTTTATCTTCAATTCTTTTTGGAACAATCGGCATTCTTGTAAGGATGATTGATACAGAAATACCGCCAATCACACAGTCCCTTTTTAGAGGAGCAGCAGCTTTATTTTTGATTGCATTAGTTTCACTTCCAAAAAATAAAGAATTTTTCAATATTACAAAAAAAGATATTCCTTACTATTTTTTGGCCGGCGTATTTGGCTACGGCATGATGCTTGCGTTTTTTACGCTTTCGGTTATTAACACTTCAATTGCAAATACATTTTTTCTTTTGTTTACAGAATCATTTTTTGTGGTTATAATCGCTTTTATTTTTTTGAAAGAAAAAATAACAAAAGATCTTATCATAACTTTAGTGTTGGGTTTTTTGGGTGTTTTTTTCATCTTCAGCCCGCAGTCATTGGGCAATAATTTTATGGGCAATCTTTACGGTCTTGCCGCGGGATTTGTATATGCGCTGTATATTGTTGTTGGACGGCATATGGGAAAAAAATATTCTTCATCAACAAACACGATTTGGTCTTTTATTTTCGGCGTACTATTTTTAATCCCGGTAACTCTTTGGTTCGAAAATCCTTTTACGGTATCTGCATCACCATTTATTTGGTTTCTTGTTTTTCTTATGGGTGTGATAATTTCAACTGCTTATTTTCTGTTGAATTACGGGCTTAAGAATCTTACAGCCGGATATGGCGGAATTTTGCTTTTGCTTGAGCCCGTAAGCGCTGTTTTCTTCGCGATTTTATTTTTTGGTGAAATCCCGCCCACAAGCACAATATTTGGTTCGTTGCTTATAATGTCAAGCGTAGCATATCTTACATACAAAAAGACAAAGAAAAAATAAGATGTTTGGCCAAAGATTTATATCTGTGTAATGATAAAAATGATTTAATGTATTCAAATATTGATTTGCTTGTAAATAATTATGTGGGCGAAAAACTTACTTCTTTGCAATCGGATATGCCTATCATTAAAAAAAATTATAGTTGGGCGCATGAACAGGTTATGAATGTTTTAGATAATGATATAAAATTTATTGCGGATTTTTTTCAACAAACTCGCAATAGAAGAGATGACAAAACTATTGAGTTGGCTAAACGGCACCGTTTGGCAAGAAATATATGCTATGCAAATATGGGGGCTGTGAGATACACAGCATTCCAAAATATTTATAGCACGCTAGATAATATCGCTTTGTTTTCTGGTTTTTTGATAGAAGACATAAAAGATATGTGTCCTGAATTAATAGAGCCCTACAAAGAAATATTGAACAAAGAACAGATAAATGCTGCTGTTTTGGATTTTTATATTGCTCGGTTGGATGATGCAATAGTTGGGTATGTTGCATCATTTGATAGTGATGAGTTCATTATAGACGCATTACAAAATAAAGATTTTGAAACCGCAATAGAACCCATAAAAACACTTCTAGAACTTGTCAATTCTGATCAATTAAAACAACATGAATTTTATAAGGAATTAAAAAGGCACTTTGAAATTCAAGAGCGTTTCAGACAAAATAATTAATTACCTCTTACTGCTTTCTCGAATAGTATTGATGATGTCCCTTATATCCCCGTTTGCCTTCCAGAATGTTATTGATGGTTTATCCGTTGGATTGGAATGAATATGAAACTTACCCGCAGGAATATCTATTGAGTCGCCCTTGTTCATGATAACATCTGTTACTGAGCCGTCATCCTCAAACATCTTCATCACACAAGTTCCTTCAATCTGGAAAAGTGATTCTAAACATGGTCGGTTGTGCTTTACTAATTCCTGTCCGGGATTTAATTCAAGAGTACCGACACTCAAATTCTCATCAGAAAATGCAATCATGATTTCCCCTTGAGGGATGGAGTAGTTTTCGAAGTTCATGATTCTCAAATCCTAAAAAATCTCGATTCCCGGCTTTCCGGGAACGGCCTTTCCTGCCTTATCACTCTTTGAGTCGTCAGCAAAAACAACTTCAACAACACATCCAAATTCTTCCTTTAAGATGTCTATTGAATTGGTGAATGCCAAAAGCTCTTCTTTTGGCGCAAGCACATCATACAATACAGGCGTCTTCATCAATTGCTGTGCATATTTTGATGCTTCTTTCCCGCGTTTTTTCATATCCGAATCTTTCATGACTTTAGCAATCAAATTCTTCGGTTTTTTCTGAGCCATCAAGTATATATTGTGCTTCCATGCAGGCGCAATATAAATCACTATCTTTTTTGTATCTTTTGACAATAGTTTTGTTATTTCGCGAATATCCTCTGAGGTCTTTTTTACAAGCTCGTCCATTTTTTCTGCCTTTTTGTCAATGAACTTTTTATTATACGCAGGCCATCTTTCAACAGATGCGCGTGTTTTCTCACCAAGAATAGCCCACATCTCTTCACATACATGCGGCGCGAAAGGGGATAAAAGAAGCAATGTATTTTTGACGGCAATTGTAAGCACTTTTTTCTCATCGTTTGTTTTCATCTTCTTTGCATACTTTACAATCTCGCCAACAAGCGCCATAATTGATCCTATAGCAAAACTGAACCTGAACTTTTCAATATCCTCTGTGGCTGTCTTTATGGTTTTATGCAAAAGCGAGAGCAATTGCTTTGATTTCATATCAAGTGATTTTGTATCAAAATCGCCTGAGACGAAACTGCCTTTATTATCATTTACAAGATTATAGAACTTTGCCAAAAACCTGTTTGAAGCAGCAACCCCTGCATCTGACCACTCAAGCTCTTTTTCAGGAAGCGCGGAGAAAAGCATAAACATTCTTGCTGTATCTGCCCCGTATTTGTCAATTATAACTCCGGGATCCACTACATTTCCGACAGATTTTGACATCTTTGTTCCGTCCTTTAATACCATTCCCTGAGCCAAAAGCCGGCTGAAAGGCTCGTCAATATCAATTAAGCCGATGTCGCGAAGCGCTTTTGTGAAAAATCGCGCGTATAAAAGATGAAGGATAGCATGTTCAATACCTCCGATATACTGGTCAACAGGCATAAAATATGCTGCTGCTTTCTTGTCAAAAGGAAGCTTATCATAATCAGGTGAAGTGAATCTCAAAAAATACCATGAAGAGTCTACAAATGTATCCATTGTGTCGGTCTCCCTTTTTGCGGTACCGCCACATTTAGGACACGTGGTGTTTACAAAATCAGAAACGCCTTCAAGCGGGTTTCCATGTCCTGTGAATTTTGCGCTTTCAGGAAGTACAATCGGAAGCTCTTTTTCTTTGACAGGCACAGTACCGCATTTATCACACAATACAAAAGGAATAGGCGTTCCCCAA
>DAOVNB010000165.1 GCA_030630425.1 archaeon
AGGCTATCTATCAGTCCGATAAAACACCATCAGGACGTCATAGCTTGTTCTGAGAGCAGAGTTTTTGGAAAAGACATGCCTTTGTATGCCTGAAGCAATGAAGTGCGTTTAAAACCCAAAATAAAGACGAAGATCGGAGGTAACTATGCGTGAAAAGGATTTTCAAACACAATTCGCAAAAAAAAATACATTGTCCGGAGTTTTTGAATTAAAATTTTGTAAAGGGACAAGTTTACCTTTTTCATCTTTAGCAGAACACCAAGAAAAAGCGCTGTTAGCAGCTACATCTAAAGAAGGATTGTTTCATAAAATAACAGATGCTCCCTTTTTTAAAGACGCACACAATAAAATGAGATTCACGAGGCCAAAACCATTCGACTGTTTTTACTTACAATATATACCTGCATATGTCGTCGTAATGTGGTGGGAGCCAAGAAAAAAGAAAAATGTATATTACATCCCCATTTATGCGTGGATTTCAATGCGTGAGCTTGTAAAAAGAAAAAGCATAACAGAGCAAATGGCAGAAGATGGTGCGTCAAGGACGGAAAGTTATCTCAAAAAATGATACTAAAGAAAACTCTAAGAAAAAAACTTGATACAGCCGCTCTTGTTCTGTGGTCGAAAATAATCCGGCAAAAAGGTATCTGTGAAATATGCGGGGCAACCAAAACTGATACAAATGATTTAATCCTCACGGCCCATCATATAGTATCAAGAAGCTGGTCGGCTGGCAGGTATGAGATAGATAATGGATGTTGTATCTGCTGGAACTGTCATAGTCTTGAAAAAGCTGTGCCGGAACAGTTCCAAGCGATGATTATGGATGCGATCGGTGAAGTCCGGCTTTATGTCTTGCAAGAAAAATATAAGCGAATACAAAAAATATCTGTATGCGAATTGCAATTGATTTGCGAAAACTTAAAAGCAAAACTCAAAAGGTTGAAATAATGCAGAAAAAATGGAACATAGGTGATATAGTAATTGACGAAGATGGATGTACAGGCGTGGTTTGTATTTTGTATGCAGACGGCGATATATGCACGATTGAAAATGATGCGGCTCATCCTAATCCGTCATGCCGCTCAATAGCGGACGCGGATGATTTGACACCAGGGGATATCTTGAGGGCTTTGGGGAAGGAGTAGGTGTTTTTTTCTTGACACAAACTGCGAAATATAGTATGCTGCTATTTATTTTTCTTAATTATTTTTATTTTAAAAGGAGGGCAAAGATGAAGAAATTGTTTAGTTTTTTAGCGATGTTTTTTGTTTTTATGTTTTTTGTTGCGCCGATGCCGATTTTCGCGGACGGTGATGGGTGGGTTGAAGATGCCGGTGGCAATATGATTGTCACAAGCGAAGAAACTGATATATCCTTCGCAACGAACTGCCCGGCGGATGCCGATTACTTATTTTATAATACCTCGATTCTGAACATTCCGGCCCCGGATTGCAGAGATGTCGAATATAATATTTTGGCTCAGACGATCTGCCACGAAAATGGAAACGGATATGTGTTTAGGCTGGCTGTATTTTGGTATGGGTTAGCCGAGATTATTTAAAACATACACCAGAGTCTAATAGACAAAACTTAAAAAGCCCCTCACCTGAAAAAGTGAGGGGCTTTTTTGTTAAGGACGGTGTGAGCTATTAATTTTTATCCCATAACCCAAACTGTTTTTTATCCATGAGTATTTTAGAATTAGCAAACCCGGTCATTTCATCACGAAATAATCTGCATTTTGCGATCCATTCTTGAGCTTGTGAAAAAAAGGTTTTGTTTATTTCAAATCCGTATGCTTTACGACCTAAAGCCTCAGCGGCAATCAATGTTGACCCACTCCCCGCCGCCGGGTCAATTACAACATCTCCGGGGTCGGTAAATATCTTAATCAACTTTTTCAAAAGCCGTATAGGTTTTTGATTCGGATGAATCTTTTCATAAAGCACGCTTTTTTTATCGTCAGTCTTCCAGTCCATAACGTTGAAAATCATTTTTTTATTGTTGTTGAATTTCGGCAATTTATTCCGATATAAAAGAAGCGCATATTCAGCATTCCCAACTATTCGCATATTTGCCTTTAACACTTGAGCTGAAAATTTCTTGCGAAACACAAGATTGATATAACCATTAATCCCATATCTTTTTGCTTTTTCAATGATTTCAAACTGTTGATCAAAGGCACAAAAAACAATCATTGCCGGTGCCTGTCCTTTTGCTTTAGGTTCTTTTTTCATCAACTTAGAGCAAAAATGCAAAAATTCAGATATCCGAAAATCATTATCAGTATTAAAAAAACTTTTCCCTGCCAATTTGCTTTGACCTTTTTTATTATCGCCGTCAATATACCAGGCAGGATTTGAGCCATAAGCATTTTTGGAAACATTATATGGAATATCGACCAAAACCAGTTGTGCCTTTGGTATTCCGTAACTTTTATAATTTTGGAAATGGTCGTTTATTAACATTATTTATTCCTTTAGGCATAGCTATGGCCGTATGCCCTTGCATATCAGACTGGTTTGTCATTTAGTCTTCTATCAAAAGGCTTTTAACCCCAAGAATAATGAGGGAAATGACATCGCTTTACCAACCGTGCTTGACGTAGCACCAAACGCCTTGCCTATTCGTTTAGGTGTCGAATAAAACCTATCATGGTTGATTCAGATGCAACCACTTTTTATGCAATAACAGAAGGCTGTATATCCCGCTTGCTTTCACGGAGGGGCGGCCTTTACCTGCGGCTATATGCAAAACATTTTAATCACAGGAACCCCGGTCAATCATTTTTGGTGTAACCTTGCAATTTACCGTTGCAAGTAATCACTACGCTATTTTAACCTTTGAAAATTCAGCGCAAATTAAAAGG
>DAOVNB010000003.1 GCA_030630425.1 archaeon
CTTTTTTTCCCGCAGGAATTGCCACACATATGCCTGAAAGCCCAAGCTTTTCTGCAAATTCTACAATTTTTGCTATGGTTTCCCCTTCAGGTGAAATATGCAGGTCGTAGTAATCTCTAATCATAGCATCCTTATGGTTTTGGATACTTAAATTAGTTTTAATTAAAAACAGGCATTAAAAAAGAAAAATCATGAAACTTTGGTTTAATTGGGGGTATTTTTAAGCTTTTTTATTATTGGTGTGATTTGTGTGTAATAAAAAATCATGAAAATTTGATGCAATTGGTGGATTTCAAGCTTTTTAATCGCAGATCCATGATTTAGATGCAATTAAAAATCAGTAGAATTAAAAAAGATGGACTTCAATAATAATATTATAGGGACGAACAAAAAATACGAAAAATTGTGTGAAGAAATTGTTTCTTTTCTTAAACTGCAAGGCGCAAAAAAAATAGCAATTTTTGGATCGTATGCAAGAGGGGAAGCAAAACCGTCAAGCGACATAGACATTCTTGTAGAATTTAAAGACCAAAAAAGTCTTTTTGAATTAGTACGAATTGAAAGGGAACTTTCTGAATTAATAAAAATTAAAGTAGACCTTCTGACAAAATCGGCGATAAGCCCCTATCTTATTGATTCTATCACTAAAGATGCAAATGTGGTGTATGGATGAAAAAAGATGATTCCGTTTACTTAAAACATATTTTAGATGCAATTTGCACAATTGAAGACTGTTAAAAATCCAGATTAAGAACCTTCTTAAAACTTACGAAAATTAGGTTTAATTGGAGTATTTTTAAGCTTTTTTTACAGCATATCAATTATATGCCGTAAAAAAATAAAGGTGTTGTTTGCCGTAAAGACAAGCACAACACCAAAGGAATCATCTTACCCTATTTCATTTATCTCCCTTGTTGGAGTCAGCTAATTGTATTCTGAACACACAAAAATGTGTTCAATTAAATAAATTAATCCGGAGACTTATATACATTGTTGTTGTATATACTATACTTTACTGCGTGTGATTTTTAACAAAAGCACATACAACAGAAAGAAAAAAAGGGCTTATTTTTTGCCCTGCTTATATCTTTCCGGTTTTGTCCTTGCCTTTTCTGCACCAATGCCTTTATTCGTTACGCCTCTTGATTTTTTGCCTGCGCTTGTAAGGCCCCGGTGGACTCTTCGTGTCTGTTTTTTGCCTGCAATCCAACCCAGATCTTTGTCGTTCTTTATAGCATTGTGGTTTTTATCAACAAGAATCACTTCAAACCAGAAATGTTTCCCGTCCTCTGCAACATAGTATGAATTCAATACTTCCAAATTTGGGTATTTTCTTGAAGTTCTTTCTTCTGCAATAAGCTGCCTTGATTTTTTAGGTGTGAATTTGACAAACCCTGCTTTTTTCGGCTTTCTTCCCTTGTGGTGTCTGGGTCTTTCCCGACCACCGCGAGAAACTCGCGCACGAGCAACAATTATGCCCTGCTTTGCCTTGTAGCCTAGTGACCTTGCACGGTCAATTCTTGTCGGCCTCTCCACTTTCTGGACAGAATCTCCTTTTCTCCATTCAATAAGCCGCCTTTGCCATTCAGCGCCAAGCGCCTCTTTTGGCTTTTTCCATATGGCTCTTACATACTTGTAAAGTCCCATTTTATCACATCCGTTTGTATATTGGTTCTATCGTTCAGGCATAAGCGCCCACATCCTAGGATAGAATTCATACCACCTTGTTTCGACCTCGACCTAAACAATGTCGCTTGCGCTCCAATGTCTTCTAGCTTAGCTCGAAGAGGGCGGGGTTTGTTTGGTTCGGTGGTAAGCTTTTCGGAAATCTGCTTCGCATATTTCCTGCATTTCCGAAACCCTTAAAATTCTTCGGAATTTTAGGGTCCAAAAAATCTTAAAGGATTTTTAAGGATACAGGAAATTCACGAAGTGTATTTCTGAAATTTCAATAAGCCTTCATCTACGGTCTAAAGGTCATCTCACTAAAGTTCGAAGCTTTTCGACCAAAGGTCGAAAACCGTAGTTTTCGGCTCAGTTGAAAATAATCAATACATACATGGTGTATAGAAGATTTAAATAGTTTATCGTAGTTTTACGTTATTGCCCTGCAACAAACGCCTCAAAAGATTCAAGCTGGCGCTCAATTGCTTCAATTGGTGTTTCAACAGGCACAAAGCATCCTTCTTGCGGTTTATTTTCCCTGTAAATCCTGTTGGGATTTATTATCTCAAGTTTAATATAGAGTTTTCCCTCCAACGCAGCAATACTGCCGCACAAAAAGTCATTTTCAACCACATCGCCGGTATGTTTTAATGCTGTGAGATCACAATAAGAAAAAAACGCGCGTGATATTTGGTTCTTGGTTCCGGTTATGTCTTTAACACTCAAATCTGAATTGTTTGAAATCGTATAGTTTATCAGAATATGCTGGCCTGCATTTTTAGGCCCGTAACCTACAATTGATTTTTTAAGCAGTTCCATACTTTATAAGAAATAAGAGAGTTTAAATATTTTTCGGCATCAGAAAACTTCTTCCAAAACAGGCACAACCTGTTTTTTCCTTGAAAGAACGCCGTTGAGCCACACTTCGCCGGCATTAAGCTTCTTTTTGTATGCGGCCTCTATTTTTTTTGTATCACCGACTGCTAAAAGAAGGCATCCTTCTTTTATTATATCAGTTATAAGAAGAACAGAAAGGTCAAGGCCTCTTATCTCTTTTATGCGCGAAAGCTCAGCTAAAAGCTCTTTTTTCCTGGGCACAAGGTCCTTGTAATCAACAGTCTCAACCTGAGTTATTGATACTTTGGAGCCCGACATATCATACTCTTTTCGGTCCATCTCAAGGATATCTTCTGCAGTCATTTTTCCCCAGACAGACTTTGCCTTAAACATCTCAATTCCAAAAGATTCAATGTCTTTTATACCAAGAAGTTTTGCAAGCTTTTGGGCTGTTGTCTTGTCTTTTTCTGTGGTTATGGGGGACTTGAATATGACGGTATCTGATATTATTGCTGAAAAAAGCAGGCCTGCAATTTTTTCATCCAATTGTGTTTTTGTGTCAAAATACTTGTTTGCAATTATTGTGCATGTGGCGCCAACAGGCTCTGTCAAAAAAGGTATGGTGCACGCGGATGCGAAGTTTATGTTGTGGTGGTCAAGGACCTCTATTACTTCCCCTTTGTCTCTCAAGTCAATGGACTGCGCTTCCTGATTATGGTCTACAAGTATCATTTTTTTGCCTGCGCCGTCTTTAAGAACTACGGGTGCCGCTGTTTTGAATTTTTCAAGCACGAACTTTGTCTCGTTGTTGATGTTGCCGATTCTTGCGGCAACAACATCCTTCTCGCTGTTTTTTGCCTTAAAGTCTGCATAAGCAATGGCTGAACATATTGAGTCTGTATCGGGGTTCTTATGCCCGAAAATGTATGTTGTCATTTGAATTGCACCTATACGAATCTTTGGGTTGCTTAATTTTTATATAGTTTGGTGTTTGAAAAAACGAAACCAATATAAAGAAATGAAACAAAAGGTATTTATTGGATTAGAGATTGATCAATATGACGCATAATGAACTTTCCTGGTTTCTGTTTATGATTTTTGTTGTTTCTGCATCAGTAATAGTGCTTTTCAAGCGATGGAAAGAAGATTTTTACAATCCCCTTAAGACAACTTACTAAATCGCCACAAACATATTTTAAAACAAAAAAGAAATAATTCTTTAAGGTTACATTATGGAAAAAATATTTATTTTAGACTCAACAGCATTTCTTGAAGGCGGTGCGGGCGAATTCCAGGACAAGGCAACTGCAACAGTGTATGAAGTCCTGGAAGAGATAAAAAACGGAATGTCTGCAATAGAGCTTGACCGCATGATTAGGATGGGCATGGCAGTACTTGAGCCTAAAGATGAGTCTATAAAAGAAATAACCGACACCAAAAAAAAGACACAGGACAAGCTTTCAAAAACAGACACAAAGGTTCTTGCATTGGCCTTGCAGTTTAAAAAAAAGGGAAAGACTCCTGTTCTTGTGAGCGATGATTACGCTATGCAGAACATATGCAAAAACTTAGACATTGAATTTCTGCCGATATCAAAAAAAGGCATTACAAAGAAATTTCGCTGGATAAAAACATGCGGCAATTGCGGGCGAAAAATAACGGGCGATGTTTGCGATGTTTGCGGCGGTACAGCCAAATTCAGGCCCACAGCATAAATTTTTATGACTGTTTCTTACCGGGCTCCTTAGAAGACATCTTGATATTCATCTCAACATAACTTCTTATTGCGGTTTCCGCTATGACGAGTATTATGGGGCCTATTATGAAACCCATCATGCCGAACAATGCAGGCCCTCCAAAAAAGCCGAGAAGTATTGTAAGCGGGTGGACTTTCCCGACTTTTGCACCAATATACGGGCGCAAAAAGATGTCCGGGATAACATTGAGCACTATAACTCCGAAAACAAGGACATATAGGGCAATCAATTCATTTCCTATCAAATACTCATAGGCTGCAAGAGGCACATATACCCATGCCATGCCTATCAGGGGCAAAAAGGATGTAATCCCTATAAGGACTGCAAGAATCCATGCATACGGCACACCCATAAGTTCAAAACCCGCCCAAGCAACCAATGCCATTATAACAGACATTGTTATGTATGAGAAAAACAAGACTTCAAGAGAATTTTTAAGCCCGTTTATTATGCTTAAACCAGTCCTGCAATCCCTGTAAGGCAGTGTTCTTACATACTTAACGATTGTGTTTTTAAGGCAGATTCCGTCTTTTAAAAAATAATATGTTGCAAAAAGATATACTACTATGTTCACCAGTATCGCAGGAATGCTCTTAAGATTAGCCAAAATCTGCTCTTTTGCATATGTTTCAATCAAGGATATTATTTCCTGCGTGTTTGTGAGGGATTCTGAAAGGCCAAAAGATTTAAGCTGAGGCCTTAAGGACTCCAGAACTTTTGTGACTTCATCTACAAGGCCGGAAATCTGAGAAACTACGGGTGTTGCGTCCCTTACAACCAAATTCACAAAAGCAAAAAGCGATGCTGCTATCAAAAATATTGTGATTATCACTGCCAGATTATAAGAACGGACAAATCTTTTTAAGCCAAAAACCAACGGGTGCATGATATATGCGGTTATTGCGCCAAGAATTACTGCATTTAAGAACGGAAGTATTATAAGGAGCGCTGCTACAGACACTAAGAAAAGTGAGGTAAATTCAAAAGACCAAAGTTTCATAACAAGTATATGTTTTATTCTGTTTTATATATTTGCCCCCGGACTGCCAAAGATTTCAATGACCTCAACTATCTTGTGCGAATGCGCCATAGTTTTTTGGGTCCACGCAGACAGAACGATATATATTGGGCGAATCACAATGCTTTTTCCCGAAAAAAATAGTTGTGAGGGGATCATATTTGTATGGTCTTGAATCCGTGCATTCAACCCATGTATTGATGCAAACCATATCTTTTGGGCAGTTGTTTAAATCTATGCGGCAGGGTGTTTCTTCAAAAACAGGTGCTGAAAGGAAATCCCCGTAAATAAGGTAAACTGACAGTATAGAACTAAAAAAAACTATAATAGCCAGTAATTTCTCTTTTTTTGTGTCTCTTTTTTTGCGCTCCTCCAAAAAAAGGCCGCCGCTGCCGCCAAAATACAGCTGTAGAAAATCCATAACAATTTTTTGTTTTTTGCAGTTATATATTTTTCTGCACCGTCAGACAATTTAGTCTGCAAGCAAAAAAAACAAAACTATATATAATTTAGCATACAATGTGTTAAAATTTTACAATCCCCCCAGGTGATGCGAAATGAAATTATGTGATAAATGCGGAACACTTATGAGCCCTTACAAACACAACAATAAAGTAACGCTTGTGTGCCCTAAATGCGGCAAAAAAGCAGCAATAGAGAAAGGCACATCATTCAAGATAACTGAAAAAATCAACCACACCATAAAAGATACTATTGTTGTGAATGAAAATACTAAAATGACTCTCCCCACAACAAAAATAGACTGCCCCGAATGCGGACATAAAGAAGCCGGCTGGTGGACACTGCAGACAAGATCATCTGATGAGCCTGAAACAAGATTCTATCGCTGCACCAAATGCAGGAACACATGGAGAGAATACAGCTAAATTTTTGCAAATATATTTAAAATTCCTTTAAATACGGTTTGTTTATGGAGTACAAACAACTGCCTGCAAAAGAAATGAAAATAAGTGATATTACTTCTTCCAATATGCGTGTACGGCTTACAGGAACTGTCATAAGCAAGGAAGACAACGGATTCATGCTTGACGATACCACAGGAGCCGTGAAAGTGATATGCGAAAAAAGCACGCTTTTGCCAATAGCTGAAAAATCAACAGTTCAGGCGCTTGGTTGGGTTTCTGTAAATGCGAACAATGAAATAGAAATTCGCGCAGACATAATAACTAATCTTATTGGCCTTAACCTAAAACTTTACAGGCGAACTTTAGAAAACATCACTAAAAATTAAAACAACCTTTTTAAAAATGCCCTTTAAAAATAATAAGTATTTAAGGATAATCAAGATGATTTACTATGTTTAATGCAACACTTTCCAATGTATCTGTTTTCAAGGATGCCTTGTCTGCAATATCAGAACTTGTAAGTGAAGGGACATTTATGGCTAAAAAAGACGGCCTTTTCTTTACAGCAACAGACCCTACAATGGTCACTCTTGTTGATTTCAAGTTTATGGCGGGCGCTTTTGAAGATTACAAAACAGAAGCAGATGCAGAAATAAGCATCAGTCTTGAAAATCTTTTGAATGTATTAAGAAGGGCAAAAGCAACAGACAAAGTCTCGCTTGAGCTTGATAACAATGCAAACAAGCTTAAAATTTCGCTTTCCGGCGGTTCTGAGAGAAAATTCACAATACCGCTTTTAGATATTGAAAAAGGGGAAGTCCCTGAAATGAAACTGGATTTTCCTGCAACAGTTGAAATATCAACAAGCATACTTTCAGACGGAATTGCTGATGCTTCAATTGTAACAGACACCATTGTTCTTGGAGTAAATACAAATGAATTTACCATGAGTGCTGAAGGAGACCTTTCTGATGCCCAGTTAAAACTTAAAGGGGGGGCAGAAGGTGTTGTCGGCATTGCGACAAAAGGAGAAGAAAAATCCAAATATTCTCTTGAATACCTGAAAAAAATCGAGAAAGGCGGCAAAATCGCAAACACTGTAAAAATACAGTTCGGAACAGACTACCCTTTAAAAGTAACATTTACAGAAAAAGATGTTGCAGAAATTTCTTATGTTTTGGCGCCAAGAGTTGACGATTGACTGTGGTAGTTAGATAATTATATGTATTTTAATTATGTTTCAATGATTACGTAAAACGAAAATCTAAAATATATAACCTGCTAAACACAAAAAAACACATATGGATGGATTCAATACATTTATTTTGGCTCTAGGCATACTTTTCTTTGGTTTCTTGCTTTTGATTGGCTCAATAGCAGGCATAACCCAAATGCTGTTTATGGTATTAATTTATATTTTTAGAAAGCAACTGCGATTTCTACTCCGCTCAATCACTAAAAAAGACTTTATTCTTGTTGTTATTTTTGGAACAATTTTTGGTTTGATTGAAGAAATATTATGGTATGTGACAGAACCGGGAATACAGGAAACAATGTTTGACAGCCTTTATATTGACCTGGTATCAACGCTTCCCGCATACTTGATTTTCTTTATAGTTGTATATGGCCTTGCTAAAAGAACAGAAACCACTCAAAAAAAAGCTTTTTTATATGGGGGGATATTCGGTTACATTTTTTATTTTATTGCTGAAAGCGGGCTTTTTGGGTTTCAATTTGGCGGAATTCCGGGAACTCCGATATTTCTTATTCTTATATGGGAAGTAAACAACTTCTTTCTAAATGGATTGTTGGTATGGTTTCCTTTGTATGTCTCGGGCTTATTGAAAGATAACGATTAATGCTTAATGATTATCCCGCAACAACGCTATTTCCAATCTTTAGAATTTTGTTGAAGTCGCGGTCATTTGGCTTGTATTTGGCGAAGTTTACAAGATTGGTGGTGTTGAAGAATACTTTTTTCTTTTTTCAAAAGATTACGCATTTTTCTTTTTTGCAATGCTTTTTTGGCCGGTTATATCCCTTATAATGTTTATGTATTTTCTTTGTCCGTTGAATTCAACAGCCTTATGGCTTACAGAGAGACGCTTTCGAACTCCTTTTTTTGTTATGATTTCTGTTTCATAAGGCCTTGCGTCTCCTTTTTGCGCCTCTTGCCATCGCTCCAATATAAATGCGTGATAATCTTTCGGTATTAGCAACATAAACGGCTTTCCAACAAGCTCTTCTTGTTTCCAGCCGCAGATTTCTGTACATATGGGATTCCCGAATTCTAAATTCCCTAAAGCATCAACAACAAAAATTCCGTCGCTTGACAGTCCAATAATGGATTCAAGATAATTTTTGGATTCCTTGATTTCTTTGAAAAGTTCCGCATTTTCAATTGCAATGCCTATCTGGTTTGCAAGGGCAATCAGGATATCCAAATCATTAGACTTAAATTTGTGTGCGCTATTGCTTGCAAGAAACATGACCCCCCAAACAGTGTCTTTGGCCCTTAACGGAATACCCACAAAGGAACGCAAACCTTCTTTTTTAGCTTCGGGCAGTGCAATTTTTGGGTGCCCTGAAAAATTATCCCTTACATGTATACGTTTCCCGGATTCTGCAATGGCGCGTATAATGCCATCACCAAAATCAAAAGGATCTTTCATGCATGTTTCCTTAAGTTCTTTAGTAATGCCCTGAAAAGCCACAAGCTCATTTTTCTGTTTGTTGACATCGGTAATAAAAATCATACCTGTAGAAACATGCAGAACATACATAATATCCTTTAAAACATCATTTAAGAACTCAGACAATTTAAACGGCCGGCTCGCATTGTATGAAACCGCACCCAATAAGGCCATTTTTCTTGTGTGCTCATCAACCCGCTGTTCAAGACGATCCGTATATTCTATTGCCTTTTCCTCAATCTTCTTTTGTTCTGTTATGTCTCTTAATATCTGCAAAACACCAAGAACGGTTCCTTTTTTAGCCCTTATCGCAAATGAGCTCACTTCAACTGTCATTGCGCCCCCAAAACGGGAAAGTATCTTTCTTTCAATTGTTGACGGCCTTCCTGTTTTTAGCGTCTCATACGCAGCGCATATATTCGTCTTTTTGCTGTCTTTTTGGTAAATTAAATGGCATTGTTTTCCCCGGACATCTTTGATATCCCCAATCCACGAACTAAGTGTTTCGTTAATCCAAAGAATTTTGCCCCTCTTGTCAAGCATTATTATTCCGGTGCCTTGCAAAGTATTAAATAATTCTTTCAAATAATTTTTTCCCACATATATGTTTGAGTTCTTAGAAAAAAATGCAAGAATGGGGGATTCAGATACACTCCAGACTTTTGCCATTCCCTTATTTTTAAATATTATCCGCCCTTCTGTTTGTAGTATATGCAGATATTTCATTACAGTTGTCCTATTAATTTGCAGCTGCCGCTGTATCTCTGATGAAGACAGGCCATCTTTCCTTGTTTTTAAAAGAGAGATTATTTTTTCTTTAATTTCTATTGAGTTCACAAAATACACCGCATTGCATTCTTTTGGAGTTGTTATGCTTATAGATATTATTTAGATTAACAAATTTATATTGATGAGCTATAGTTTTGATTCTATTGATGAGCAATAGAGTTCGAGCAGGTTTATATATGATTCATTTAATTGATAAAAAACAGTAATTTAAGCATAAAAAACCAAAAAATATATAAAGATTGAAAAAAGTAATATTGATGAGCAATTAGTTATGGTTCGCTATACCTATTTGCTTAAGCGATTATATCCCACCGATATAACCTTCAGAGAATTTGATGTCTCGGCAGGCCAGAAGTAAAATTCTCCTGCCGTTGCATCCTATTATTCTAAAAGAGTTTATGTGATTAGTGCACCCCATTTCGATAGCGAGAATGTTAATTTTTCTAAAATCATGAAACCTCTATGTAGCCCCATCCTAAATAATTACTGGCAGCAAACGATTGAGAAAAGCAAAGTCGCATAAACATTTAAATGTTTAACAAGAACATTTTGTCATGAAAGCCACACTTCTAAAGCACACTGCTGATGCTGAAAAACTCGCGGGTGTTGCCGCTTTTACATCGTGTTCCCCTGAAGGCTCAGACGAATTGATGAAAACAAAAACAAAAGATGAATGCGACAAATTCCTGAAAAGAGTTCTTAATTATGGGCATCATTCCGTAATAGAGCATGCAAGCTTTACTTTCAGTGTTGAAGGAATATCCCGCGCATGCACGCACCAGATTGTTCGCCACAGGATTGCCTCATACACCCAGCAGAGCCAGAGATATGTTAAATTCAAGGAACTCGGGTTTGTTATGCCCCCGTCAATAGAAAAAAATGAAGAAGTAAAAAAAACATACTTAGAAGCTATGAAAAATGCATCAAACGCATACGATAAGCTTATAGAATGCGGAATTGCACCGGAAGACGCAAGATATGTATACCCCAACGCATCACACACAAACATCATGATTACAATGAACGCGCGCGAATTGTGGCATTTCTTCTCGCTTAGATGCTGCACAAGAGCGCAGTGGGAATTACGGGAAATTGCGGAAAAAATGCTTGCTGAAGTAAAAAAAGTTGCACCTCTTCTTTTTAAGGATGCAGGAGCATCATGTGTTCGTTTAGGATACTGCCCTGAAGGCTCTCTTGGATGCGGCAGATACCCAACATTAAAGCAATTAAAGGAAAAAGAGGCAATTAAATGTTAGAACCTGTTGAATCAATTGAAGGGCTCGATGTAAAAAAAGCCATAAATGAAATAGAATCACTTACAGAAAAGCACAACCAATGGCGAAAAAAAGAGTGCATAAACCTGATTGCTTCGGAAAATGTGACTTCCCCTGCAGTTGATAAAATATATGTTTCAGACCTTGGCCACAGGTATGCTGAAGGAAAGCCATTCAACCGCCATTATCAGGGGCTTCAGTATGTAGACAAGATAGAGGACCTGACGCAGAAACTTGCAAAACAGCTTTTTGATGCGAAATATGTTGACTTGCGGCCTTTAAGCGGCACTACCGCCAATCTTTCAGCATTGGGCGCGCTTACAAATTACGGGGATACCATAATCTCGAGCTCAATTCCAAACGGCGGGCATGTATCGCATACAAGGTATGGTGTTTCCGGCCTTATCGGCATAAAAGATTTTTCATTCCCTTTCAATATAGATGAAATGAATATTGATATTGACGCCACAAAAAAGAAAATAGAGGAAAAACAGCCAAAAGTGCTTCTTTTCGGGGCATCGCTTTTCTTGTTTCCTCACCCAGTAAAAGAAATTGCAGATTTTGCAAAATCCTACGGAACGCGTATAATTTATGATGCTGCGCATGTTTTAGGGCTTATTGCAGGCAAAAGATTTCAGGATCCTCTGCGCGAGGGCGCTGAACTTATTACAACATCCACACACAAGACATTTCCGGGACCTCAGAGCGGCATGATTTTCGGCAATACGGATGATTTCGAGAAAATAGAGACTGTTGTGTTCCCGCAGGTCATATGCAACCATCATCTTCACAAACTGCCTGCAATGGCCGTTGCCTTAGAGGAGATGACAACACACGGACACAGCTACGCAAAGCAGATAATCACAAACGCAAAAACACTTGCACAAAGCATGCATGAGCTTGGTTTCGCTGTTGTTGCAGAAAATAAGGGATTCACCGAAAGCCACCAGGTTGTGGTTGATGTTTCCCAATTTGGCGGCGGAAAGCCTGTTGCGGAACTGCTTGAAAGCATGAATATCATCTTAAACAAGAATTTCATACCGGGCGATGAAGTAAATTCAGAGACTATGAGAAATCCGCGCGGAATCCGTATCGGGACCCAGGAAATGACAAGAATGGGTATGAAAGAAGAAGAGATGAAAATGATTGCAGAATTGATGAAAAAGGCGCTTGTTGATAAAAAAGACATTAAGGACGAAGTGGTTGGATTTCGAAAAAATTTCCTTGATGTAAAGTATTGCTAATCTTTTCTGCTTAATTGGTGTATTGGTGGGAAATATGAGTTCTGAAGCAAAACAACAATCATTGCCTGTAGTGCCGATTCCCGGAGAACGCTACCAAGTAACTGAAATTATTGATAGACACTTTTTGAATGATGACGAAATAAACCTTCTAGCAAACGCTGGCAGATATATAGGATTATTAAAAACCATTAAATCTTACACTTACGAAAAAAGAGATCTTGACCTGATTTTAAATAAAGCAGAAATATGTATTGAAAAAAATCCTTTTGAATGCTGGGAGGATTACACATTGGCAGATTACACACCCCTAATTAATATCTGTTGTGCGGAAAAAATTACAGAAACCTATCAACAAATAAAACACGATGAACAAAAATACAACCGTTCTGAAATAAGAAAATCCCTTATTTCGGAAGCAGAAAAAACATATAATGAATTGAAACTTTTTTCTGAAAAAGAAACAATAACCCCAATCATAAAATTAAAAATAAATATTGAAATAGACTATTATCGAAAATACACATACAAAAAAAGAAAAGGGCACACCAGAAAGAATAAAGCGCAAAAAGCATAACATTTATAAAACTTATCTGTTAATGATGGGATACTTATTTAGATGTTGTTTCTACAAACAATCTATTTTAATATAATTTAAAAAGAGGATTCAAATGGGATTACGACCGGCAAGAGTTGACAGGAAAACGACAAAAAGGTCATTTACAAGAACAGCTTTAAGAGTTCATAAGAAGAACTTCATTAAAGGTGTTCCCGGTGTCAAAATACGCATGTACAATATGGGAAACAAACAATTCACAGGCGATACCGTAGCAACTCTTGTTCCAAAGCAGGATGTTCAGGTAAGGCACAATGCTCTTGAAGCAGGCCGTGTCGCTGCAAATGCGTATCTTAAAAAGACAGTTCCTGCAGAGGACTATTTCTTAAAGGTGCATGTATTCCCCCACCAGATTTTACGGGAACACGCCCAGGCAGCAGTGGCTCAGGCAGACCGTTTCTACCAGGGAATGGCGCACCCATTCGGAAGGCCAAAAGGAAGAGCTGCACGAATGAAAGAAGGCAACACAATTATAAGCATCCGTATAAATAAGGAAAATGTAAAGGATGCAAAAGAAGCCCTTCGAAGAGCAAGCATGAAAATGCCTCTTTCCTGCAGGGTTGTTGTTGAATAAGTTTTTTAATAACTTTTTTCTTTAGTACTCATTAAGGCAGCCATTAGTATCAACAATAGCAAACCCACCACCCCAAGCCCTGGCGTAGTTGTTGCATAACCGTCTTTGTCAACAGAAATAACTGACACTTGTATATCTTTTGATGCTTTCTGGCTGTTTGTAATTGATTTTGCCTCAACGCGCAGCATGTATTCCCCGACTTTGCCGCCTAAAACATTCAGAGGAACGGAAATTTCTGAGCGCGGGCCTAAATGCACTATCTTTTTTGTCCTGTCTTTGTATTTCTGGCCTTCAAAATAGGACCAGTATTTTATGTTGATTGGATTCCCGTAAATGCTGAGCTCTATTGAATCAGGTATACCAAGCGGATTTTTCAGTTTTATTAAAAGGGTTCTTGTTTTTCCCAAAGGTATTTCAAAAGTATCGCCGGATCCTGTAAATTCAATATCTATTTCGGGCGGGGCAAGGTTTGCGCAGTAAGACATGCCGATGCATGCGCCATCATAACATTCATCGGAAGAGATGCAGTCACAGCCGTCTTTCTTTTTGACATCGAATGCGCTATTAGTCTCATTTATGTTGCCCGCATTGTCTGTGGTGTTTGCAGTATAATAATATGTTTTTGTCTCGCATTCAACAGGCAGCTTTATAATACAGTTAACATCGCCTGCTGTGTGGTTTACAGTGCAGGAATCAATATCAATAGATATTACTGTGCTGTTGCAGCCTGAAAGAGTGTCTGTACACGAAACATCAAATGTAATATTTGAAAAAGACGGTGCAGGATCCGAAAGAACCACGGTATTTGAAGACGGTATCAATGTGTCAAGTATTATTGAATCACTTTCTGTGTCATTCACATTTCCGTCGTTGTCCTTGATTTTAGCATGAACTGTGTTTGCGCCATCAGGCCCTGCAAGTGTCCAGATTATTGCATTTGCGCACGGCTGCCAGACTTCTGTATCGAAAACACCGTCGTTTGAAAACATGCAGCCGTTTGCAGCAATACCGGAGAAATCATCATCATATTCAAGATTCAGAGTCACAGTCAACTTGTTGGCGTAAGTGTCATTGTTGTTTATTGTCATGTTGAGTTCCGGTGGTGTTGTGTCGCAGTTCACCCATATTGTCGGGTCAGAATCGTCACAATCCCACCCCAAACACCCGGTTCCAAGACCATACCCATCACCATCCGCATCAATACACAACCCAACCGGCGGTGTAGATGGACAATCAGGATCATCACTATCTATCAAACAATCATAATCGTTATCAATACCATCATAGCATCTGAAAATGTCGCTGTAGTATATTTCGACATCTTCAACAAGGTAATCCGTAAGCAGGCTTTCTTCTATCCCAAAAATATCTATGACCGGGTAAACCCCGGCGGTGTATTCAATTCCTGATTCGCAGGAGCCGCCGCCATCAATGCATGTCTCGCCGCAGTTCTGGATGTTGTCATAGCAAAAATCGCATATCGTGCAATAATTCGGGTCTGTTGGATCGCTGCAATTAACATTTATGCAGTTGCCGGTACCTTCATCACAAACTTCTGTAGCCTCGCAGCAATCCCCGTCGTCGCCATCCACAGAACAGCACAAGGTTCTTCCTGTACCGCATGCAAGGCATGTATCCATACAGCAGGTAAACCCGGTAGCGCATCCATCCAACGGACCTGCCGGCGGCGAAAAACCATAATGATAATATGAGCATGTATCCGGGGCAGGATCACATGCACCATTTATGCATCTGGTAGGGCACAAGTAAGTCTCCATTTTTAATGATGCCCCTTCACAATAAAATTCCGCAAGCAAATCAGGGGTTGCTGCGCTGCATTCATCACTGTAGCTGTCAATCACAGTGCCGCCATCATCGTAACTTGTGGTTGTTCCCTTTACAGTGTATTTAATCCCTCCGTCAGTATCCGAACACGAATCTGCAAAAGCAATGGATGAAAACAAAACAAACACAGCTAGTACTGTCAAAACATAAAAAATTCCCGAATTGCGTCCAATATAGTGTTTAAACTGATTCATAATACTCAACAAAATTGATAAAAATTGGGTTGCATTTAGCAATGTGCAGATTACAATTACTTAAGTCAAACAATGGGTCGTCCGATAAAATTAATTCCATTGTATATTGCCTTCCAAGCACTATTCTTGCAGGTATCTCTCTTCCAAGATATGAATTTAAGTTGCCTGAATAAACCTGGGCATATGGCTGCCATGTAGCATACGATAAAGGAGGGCAAACATATTGTTTTGCTTGCTTGTCAACAATCCTTGCCTGAAGGGATCCGGTAAAATTAGACATGTCAGCTATGTTTTTTACAGATGACATAACTCTAAACCCGCTATCTGCTTCCCGTGTTGTTCCTTCCTTTTCACCAGGATTGCCATTTTTAGCACCATCAGAACCAGAGCACCCTGCTTTAGGCGGGGCAACACCCCGGGAAACATCAAAAATAGCCTCATAACCTGTAATGCTTCCATTCCTGAAAAGTACTATTTTACCGCCATCATAACCGCTTCCTCGAGTACAGTGACCAGTTGTTGTTCGTGCATAACCACCATCCCCGCCTGTTGCCTCGATTTTAGATGAAATGCTGAGATTCTCGGTGTAGACAAAAACATTTCCGCCTTTGCCGCCCCTTCCACCTGAACCGCCATAACCGTTCGGTCCGCCCACAGCACCATTTGCCTGGATAGATGCCGTGATGTTGATGTTATCGCAAGCAAGCTGAATATTACCACCAGGACCTCCGTTTCCGCCCCTTCCAACCGAATGACCGCCGTCAGAGGATATTGAATTCAGAACCTTTAATTCCTTCAGGGCATTTAGATATATGGTTCCTCCTTTGCCTCCTCCGGAACTATAACAGCCATCCCAGGCGTTTTCACCGCCGCTTATGCCGCCAGTCGCAGTTATTGTTCCTGTAACAGTTATTGTATCACCATAAACTTTCAGGATTCCGCCGGGCTGACCCACGCTTTTGGCAGACATGGATGGTCTTCTTACATGACCACACCACCCATAAATCCCTGTTCCGGGACCGCCTTTAAGGCTTATTGTGCCAAGAGTAACAGGCCCGTTGGACACTATATCTATTTTGGCACCAACCCTTCTTTTGTTCGAATTAGCATTTGCATAATTCAGATAAACAGAATTTTTTCCATTAAGAGAAATATCGCCCACAACACCGCCGTGACATGGAGGCCCTGAATTTCCGGCAGCATAGGTATTTATCCTGCCGGTTATGTTTATTTCCTCGGCAACAACTGAAAAAGTTCCGGAAGCCCCTCCATAACCGCAGTATATGTTGCCCGTTCTGCTTCCTACATATCGCCCGCCGTTGCCCCCATACTGGTTAGAATTTCCTGCAAAGTTGAACTTCTTCGCAGCAACAGTGACCGAACCGCCTGAACCCCCATTTCTATCATCTCGGGTTGATGCACGGGAGCCATAAAGATTCAAATTTCCATTAATGATTACATCTCCGGCGACATCAATAGTCACGCTTCCTGAATGATAACCGGGTTGATATCTTCCATCACCCCTTCCTCCATAAGCAGATATCCCTCCATTCAAAGTGAAATCGCCGCCATATATGTATGTGTTGCCGCCGCCTCTTGCAGGACAGGAATTTATCTCACAGCAGCAGCTTCCGCCATAATTAAGAATTGAGCCCACAACAGTAATGTTTTTAGCATCCAATACAACATCGGCTCCAGCGCTTGCGCTTGAGCCCGCGGCTTCGTATTTGTCAAAATAGGCACCATGAGATTTAATGGTCCCCCCTACAAAAATATTTTTTGCCTTTACAGTCAGCCTGCCGGGCCATCCGCCACTCCTTCCTTGAGAGCCCAACATATCTATATGTGTCGCAAACACCACATCATTCTTAGCTTCAATTATTATGTGCCTGCTGTCTACTCTTGCCTGCTGCCACCCGTATTTACTGCTGGTGTATCCGGCAACGCGGACGTCGGTCGGAACAAATTTCGGTATGTTTACATATACATTAGTCCATTTCTTATTAGTTGAATCACGAATGCACTCATGAATGCGCGTTGTTGAATTGTAGCTGCAGTTATCATCCATATCCGCAATAGAGTTTATAGTTAAATCTGTTGCATGTGCAACTCCCGGAAAAAGAACAATACCAATCAACAAAATAAAACTTATCGTTTTTATAAAAATGCCCCCAATATTATTCAATTTATACAATATAACTTATTTTATGCCCTTGACCATATATATATATATATTTTCGGAAGTTCGGAAAAAATTAGTATCTCCGAAAGTAAATTATAAATAGCGCCAACTCTTAAGTTATTAACAGAAAAACAACAACAAGGGGGATTCTTATTTGTCCGGTGTCTGTCACTTCAAGCGAAGGATAATTATGCGCTCCTGAAAGCTCACATACAGTATCTACAACACACGCAACGCCATCATTACAAGAACAGTCTACTGCCGAAACAAATCCCGCACTTGCTAAAATCCCTGCAGACAAAACCAATAAAAACAATATTTTTTTCATAAAAACACCCCAAAATATTATTGGGTTCTATGACGTATATATTATTTTAGAAAAATTCTAAAAATCCCACAC